>CAZADO010000045.1:0-9211 GCA_964483885.1 uncultured Alphaproteobacteria bacterium
GGATTCACAAAAGATGTCTCGCACGTCTCGACAGGCGGCGGGGCGTCGTTGGAATTTTTAGAAGGAAAGGTGCTCCCGGGAGTGGCGGCACTCACGGACGCATAAGCCATGTTACTCGCTGCAAATTGGAAAATGAACAAAACTCCCACCGAAGCGCGAGCTTTCGTGCGGGAGTATTTGGTCGCGCTGCCGAAGGATGCGAAAACGCCGACGGTGATTCTTCCTCCGTTCCCAGCGCTTTCTGCATTAGCGGAAGAACTGGAAGATGTTCCGCCGGAAAAAGTCAGTTTTGGCGCACAGAATCTCCACAATGAAGTCAAAGGCGCGTTCACCGGCGAAGTCAGCGCACCGATGCTGAAAGACTGCGGATGCCGCTGGGCAACGGTCGGGCACAGCGAACGCCGGCGCATCTTCGGAGAACAAAACGAGACTTTAAACAAGAAATTGCGCGCCGCGCTCTCGCAGAATCTGACACCGATTTACTGCATCGGCGAGACTCTCGAAGAACGTGAAGCCGGTGAACTTGAAAAAGTTCTCGTCACTCAACTCACGGAAGGTTTCAAAGATTTCAGCAGTGCCAGTATCGAGCGCACGGTGATTGCTTATGAACCGGTCTGGGCGATTGGCACCGGCCAAACCGCAACGCCTGAGCAGGCTCAGGAAGCGCACGCATTCGTGCGAAGCACTCTGGCGGACAAGCTGCAGGTAAACGCGCGCAAGATGAAAATTCTCTATGGCGGAAGTGTAACGCCGGAGAATGCTTATTCGTTACTATCACAAAAAGATATTGATGGCGCCCTTGTGGGTGGAGCAAGTTTGAAAGTGGACAGTCTTCTGTCGCTGCTTGCTGCCTCAGACCGGGCGTTACAGGAGAAAAAGTAATGTATGGAATTCTGATTGTCGTTCAGGTATTAATTTCAATTCTACTCGTCATTGCGATTCTGATGCAGGCTTCCAAGGGAGGCGGACTGGCGGGAATCGCGGGCGGAATGAGCAGCTCGGCGGTTTTCGGAGGACGCAGTGCGGCGAACTTCCTATCGCGTTCGACAACGATTTTGGCCGTGCTTTTCATGGTGCTTTGTCTGGCGCTTGCGTTGATGTCCAAAGCTCGAACCGCACCGCGAAGTGTGACGCAAACCGAAGCCGTGCAGCCGGTCAGTCCGGTGCCGACAACGGGAGCAGAAGCTATTCCGGCAACCGGAGGCACACCCTCATCCGGCGAGGGAGGAGTACAGGTCACTCCTATCGAAGGCGAACCGCCTGCGCAAGGCCAAACCACGCCGCCGCCTTCCGGTCAACAGCCATCGCCGTAAGAAAGCTGGTATAAATTTGTTTTAGCTGCCCGAGTGGTGAAATTGGTAGACACACCATCTTGAGGGGGTGGCGCTGAGAGGCATGCCGGTTCGAGTCCGGCCTCGGGCACAAGATAATAGCCCGGTCAGACATTTGGCCGGGCTGTGTTGTTTGAATTGGGGAGATGTTATGAAGAGGATTATAGGTTTTTTCTTATTGGCCGTTCTTGCGTTTGGTTGCAGCTCAATTCAGGCTAGGATATGGTACCCAACAGCGGATACAGCTGCGTATCCTTACAAGATGACTGGTGAGGAACTAGTTGCGCTTATGTTGATCGATACGGACAGCGTGCTCCAAATCCAGCAAATACGATTCACTTCAGAGGTGAATATACCTTGGCATTCGCACATTCAAAGGCCAGTCCGACTGATGTGCTGCCTATTCGACTAAAAGGTGATTTCTCTTTTCGTGACATATAATTCTATATTTGAATGTAGGGCATGCTATTTCTCAGGCGGCGCTGATTTCGGGTTTAGCACCTTTTCGGGTAACGCTGACTTTTCGGTAAGCACCTTTTCTGGCAAAGCAGTTTTCCGAAATACCCATTGGCATTGTGTTGTGCGTGATTTGGTTCAACCCGTGCCGGGCAAAGCAAATTTTGCTTCCACAAATTGGACTGATGAACTGCTTATGGAAAATATGGACATACGACCAGGGGTAACACTTGATTTCACAAATGCGAAATGGGAATCAATACCGAAAACAGAACAGGGAGAATCCAAACCCGTTTTGTACCTTAGGAATGCGAACTATAACAATTTCCTCTTCCCAGTAGCCAACAAAGGAATTCCTTACCCTTTAGTTGGTTTTGGACATCCTGATAGTGCATTCTATCGAACTGGTTGGCGAGTGCAAGTGCCAAATCCGGGATGGACTAAATGGCCTGTTATTCAGAGGACATACGGCAAATTCCTTAATTCCCTTAAAGAAAGTGGTTGCTATAATGATCATGATGCGCTTTTCATCGAATTCCATGATTTGGAGACGCACTATAAGTGGTACAAAGGAAAATACCTGCAAAGCACTTTTAACTTCACTATGGGATTGATTTGTGGTTATGGTATCCGACCTGTCCGTGCTTTCTGGTTTTCTTTCTGGGTAATTCTCGGATTTGCCGTGATATATTGGATTTTTCGCAGGCGCATCAGGCCACGCTATGAAACAGATAGAGAGAATGCGTTCAGCGCACCATACTACTTTCATCGGTCAGAGTCTCCGCCGCCGAAATTTCGTATGCCGGATGAACTTTTGGGCTACAACTTCGCAATAACGCACCTTTGGCCCAAAAATCTAAGCCAAACATGGAAAGCATTTCTTTTTATCATATGGCGTATTTTCTTGATACTGCACGGAGCATGGCTACTATTCTGGTATCTCATGAATTTTGTCCTCTTCTCCGTCAACACCTTCTGCACGGTCGGATATGACAATAACTACCCCGTCAAAGGGCTTCGATATATTTGTATGGCCGAGCTCGTACTCGGCTATATCACGCTCACCCTCTTCCTTGTTTCACTCGTGAATGTTTTGATTCGGTAGAATTTCTTCTATGCCGGGCACGCGAGACGCATGCCGCGGCGGACAACTGGTTCCGGCCGGGTCAGGCGACACCGGCTCGGCGAGGAAAGCCTTAGCCGCCTTGCTGGTTCGGAGGAAAAGGTACTCATCGCCGTTGTAGGTCTCCAGACCTGCAATGGCGTCGTTCGCAATTCAACATTCCGGGCAGATCAGGGGATCTGCCTCGGCGGAAACTTTTTGTCAGGGAATCTGGTTCGGTGCTGTTAGGCGGGGAAGTCTTTTAGGTAGAAAGGGGCAAGTGTGTCTAAGTTTGGAGGCTCTTGTCCAAGCCACTCTGTTTGAGCTAAATCGGCAAGAATTCGAGCGGAAGGTTGATGATAATGTTCTTGAGCTCGCGAAAGCGGGTTTTTTAATTCTTCACGAATCTCTGATGGCGGTTCACTGATTGCAGGCCCAAGCAACACGGCATCCTGAGGTACCTGTGCTTCCAATTCGGCATAGTCCACGCAAATCGGTTCATGCAACGGCAGCAGTTCTTCACCGTCAAAAAGCTCCAAATAGCATTCGCCTTTTCGAGCGGGAATAATCGCGGCAATCGTGCCGTCGAAACCTTGCGCGTTTGCCGCTAACACTTTCAGAGACGACACCGGCCAAATCGGAATGCCTCGCGCGAACGCCATTCCCTTCATGAGCGCAAGACTCACGCGCAGCCCCGTGAACGAACCCGGCCCACAAGCCCAAGCGATAGCTTCGATGGAACCATGCGCGGCTTCATGTTTCTTGATGAACTGATGAATCTGCAGCGGGAGATGGTCGCGCATCTGAAGCGGAGCCCGGAAGCATTCCTCGGCAATTACATCGCGTCCGCGCACGAGGCCGAAGACGGTGAAGACGCTGGACGTGTCCAGAGAAAATATGAGCGGCGGATTAGTCATCGGTGCGCGACGCTCCTTTGATGACAAGAATCTCGCGCGCGTCCTCGTCGTCACCCACAGGACTTAGATGAATTTGAATCGTTTCCGGCGGCAGGATTTCGGCGATGCGCTCCGCCCATTCAATGACGAACACACCTTCACGGTCGAAATATTCATCGAAACCAAGCGCAAGGAACTGACTCGCGTTTTCGATGCGATACAAATCCGCGTGATAAAACGGCATTCGCCCGGAATACTCAAGCAAGTAATTGAACGCAGGACTGGTGATGGGCTCCGTGATTCCAAGCCCGGCACCCAGCCCTTGCGCGAGAGTCGTTTTTCCTGCGCCGAGGGGTCCGATGAGCGCGATGATAGCTTTGGATTTCAGACTTGTCGCTAAATCGAAACCAAACCGGTAGGTCTCATCACGGGAATGAGTCACTGTTTTTCTGGTATCAATAACCTTCATGCCACTTTTTAAATCGTTCTTTTCTTTCTAAGAATAGGAAAAAACCACCGGAAAATCAAGTTGTTTCAGCAACTTGCACGCAGAAAACCATACCCAATCCCCTTCTTCGTTGAAACGGATAACATCAAAATAGTGCAGATTTCACTTGACATTTAGCAAAATTTTCCCTATCGTTTTTGCAACTCGAAAAAATGTAGCATATTAGAAAGCCGAATCTAACATAAAATACTCTGCATCTGCGGAGGAGGATTGTTGATGAACAAGGTGGAATTGGTCAATACTTTAGCAGCAAAAACGGGTCAGACCAAGCGTGCTTCTGAAGAAATGCTTGATGCGATTTTAGACACCATTAAAGATACCGTTTCCGATGGTGATAAAGTCACGCTGGTAGGTTTCGGAACGTTCGCTATGTCGGAACGGTCAGCCCGGCGAGGACGCAATCCTCGCACCGGCGATGCAATCGACATTCCCGCGAAGAAGGTCCCGCGTTTTGTCCCCGGTAAGGAATTCAAGGATGCTGTAGCCTGACAACCGATGACCAACCAAAATGTTTTCGAGAAGCCGGAGTGGTCCTGACAGTGGTCGCTCCGGCTGTTTTTGTTGTCTGTTAGATGTTTGCAAACAAAACTTCGACTCGCAGCGATGTTAGTGGTTGAGTAGGAGAATACCTGAATGGAAAAATGCAGTGATGAAATCATCCTGATGACGACGCTGCCCGGTATGGACGCGGCGCTGACTCTGGTGCGCGCGCTGGTGGAAGAGCGACTAATCGCCTGCGGGACTGTTCTTTCCGGCGGGATTTCACAATACCGCTGGAAAGGAGAGCTTTGCCGGGATGAAGAGGCGGTTGCTCTTCTGAAAACAACACGGCATCATCTTGTTGATATCGAAACACGTTTCGCTTCTTTGCATCCCTACGAGGTTCCTGAAATGCTCACCTTCGCCGCGGATCAGATTTCGCTTCCCTATCGAAATTGGATGCATGAAGAACTGAAACCAGTTTAATATCATGACGCTTGCTTCCGAAAAAATGTCGCGCAGATTATTTTGGATTGCTTTCTTCAGCATCGCGATGGCCGTGGTGGAAGCGGCTATTGTCGTCTATCTGCGGAAGTTATACTACCCGGAAGGCTTCGGCTTTCCATTGAAGCCGATTGAGCTTCCGACATATCTGATTGAACTGGCGCGTGAAGCGGCGACGGTAGTTATGCTCTGCGCGGTGGGCGCTCTTGCAGGGAAAGTTTTCTGGGAGAAATTCGCGTATTTTCTTATCGCATTCGGCATCTGGGATATCGCTTATTACATCTGGCTCAAAGTCTTTTTGAATTGGCCTGCATCGATTTTCGACTGGGATATTCTTTTCCTTATTCCTCTTCCATGGATCGGACCTGTCATCGCGCCGGTCTCGATTGCTGTGATTATGATCGGAGTGGGCGTCGCCATCAGCAGGCGGTATGCTCGCGGACTAAGTTTTCACGCGACACGACTGGCATGGATTCTCGTAGTCATCGCGACCGGAATCCTGCTTTACTCTTTCATGTGCGACCTGCCGGCGATACTTCACTTTCAGCAGCCGAAACCTTACCTCTACGGATTTCTTTTTGTCGGAGATGTCCTCTATATTATCGCTTACCTTCATTGTCATATTCATTCGCGCAGGTCGATTTAAACTCTTCGTTCCGGGCACGCGGGACGCATGCCGCGGCGAGCTTCAATAAAACAAAAAACCCGGTGGCCAGCCGGGTTTTTCCTCATCGTCTTCAGTACCTTATCCATCCATATCGAATCCGAACTCATCGTCTCGATACTTAGTTATAGCAAGGCTCGGGCCATAAGTTACCTGCCTGTCATGCTAATGTTTTTTCATGAGTTATCATGAAGAAATATGTCCGTCCATCCCGCTACTGTTTTTATTCCACGACTCCCGGTCGGGAGGTGGGAGAACCGTGTTGTGAAATGGAAACGCATCTCGAAAAATTATATTAATCCCGCGAACAGAATACAGAAAACCCGGCGAAACGCCGGGTTCTCAACTTTTGCATCTCAATGGTACGTCTCAGTGTTACTCCACAGTTGCTGTCACATGGTAGAAAAAGGGCGAAGGTCGGGTGGAAATCGCTTCGTAATCAATCCATGTTGTGTCTATCACAGTGTCCAATAAGTTACCTGCGGTAAAGGGAATGGTATCGCCATAGACGTTGAAGCCTGTCGCAGTGGCAACCGGAAACCAACTCAAGACGACATCTCCACCATCTATGGCAGCTACAACGGTTACGACCGGAGGAGGCACATTCAGAGAGTCATAGACGCAGGTTTCGCCAGCCTCTGGACTGATGCCATCGCCATCAATGTCTTCGGCTCCATCGGAAAGGCTGTCATTGTCGGCGTCTGAATCGAGTTCTGCGCGTAAGAGGTCTCCATCTATATCAGGAAACATCAGATTGGAAGCATTCCATACCGGACATGTCGGATGGTCAGTGCCGTGGAATGTATAACTGCGGATTTCCTGTTTGTCATGGACTCCGTCGCTATCGGTATCCTGACTGGTAATGGACGTTAAAAACCTGTTCTCTTCATCGAAATCCATGACGCCGTCCCCGTCCGTGTCTGTGGTACAGGCGGCTTCAATCGAGCGGTAACTTGTCCAACCTTGCGGATGTAAGAAGGCATGTTCAAAGTCAGGCGCCCTTCCAACGAAAATGGTTCCACCAAGCGACAGCATATAGGAATAAATATACGCAACGGGCGAGGGAGCGTTTGGATCATTGATATAGACGATTTGATTACTCTTGCTCCCTTGAGTGAGCAGAGTGTAAGCATCAATAACAACCATATGTCCCGGAGTGCGAGTCATGAAACAATCGAGTTGGTCAATCCATGTCTTGATGGAGTCAAAAGAAATGGAAGCTTGTCCTGTCGGTTTTGATCTGACATCAATGAATGCAGAATCGAGCGCCCAGCTTAGACCATCTTCTTCATGAGAGTTAGAATCAGGAGGATAACAACCTACTGAATGACCAAGATCACCCTCAGGTCCGGGAATAATATCCCGCCATTCACGGAACAGATAATAGGACACCCGATCCTCCAACAGGTCACCACCAAGCTTGTGATTAATCATGGTAATTGAAGCTCTAACACAGTAATTATTGCTATGCGCCCATCCCCAAATACTCGGAACCCCATCGGGATGCGGAATATCCCAAGCATCTTGAGTAGTCTCGAGACATCCCGGGCGTTTGAAATTCCAACCCTCATAGTACCATAGATCCGAAATGCATAAGAGTTTGCTATCCTTGCGTTGAAAGAGATGTGGGCAACTTGCAGCACCGAATCCTCCCTGCTGAGAAACCGGCCATGAGTCGTCATCAATAAATACCAACCATTCGGGTGACCAATGTGTTAATTCTCCATCGATTTCACCAGCCACTCGCCAGGAAAAAATGTCGCTGTACAAAGGAAAATCCGGCGTATATTCTGAAAACTCCAAGCCGCCAATGTCGATTTCAGGCGAGCTGCTGCTTGTGTCAGGAAAAACCTGCAGTCGATAGCTTTCTACGGATTCCACATCAGACCAATCGAAAGTTGGCATGGTTTCCGTGATAACTCGGTTATCCAACGGGCTCAGTTGGACAGGATTCGATGGTTGCTGGCTGCCATGCTGCAACATCGACTGCCAACTGTGAATAATGAAATCGCCGGGCGTATCCGTGTCGAGTCCATCGAAGGCACGCCCCAGATGGTCAACAGCGTTAAGGTTGTCTGTGGATACGAACTCCATACTGGACCAGATACCGGCGATAAGCGCGTGCGAACTTGCCGTTCCCGGCACGTACTGCGTCGAGTGTCCCCAAGCAACGAAATCGACAATCGTTCCGGCAGAAGGTGCTCCGTCGTACAAACCGCATTCGCCATTCTCCGTGTCATAGTACTCCGGAACATTCCCAACGAAGTAATGACCTACATCATCGGAAAAATCGACATCATCATCTCCTTCCCCGAAATGAACCATTAAATACGCTCCCTCTGGTATTGTCCAGACCGGAAGAGACGCCCGTATCACTGCATCACGATCTGTGAGAACACATCCTCCCACATAATAATCCGTTCCATCGTTAAACAACTCGACCCACTCCATCATGTAGTCTCCAAGGAGTTCGCCAGTGCTTCCCGGTTCAATGGAAAGTTCGTTGATGACGATTCCTGCATAAGCCGAAGGCAGGAAGATTGTCATCATGACAAATAAAATGGCAATAGTCCATGTACTCCGCATGTTTAACTCCTCATTGTAAATAGCAGGAAGGCTTGATAATAATTTAGTTCGTGAACTGCAAAGAGTCAATATATTTATGAAAAAATATCAATTTTCTTGCTCGACAAGATAATTCGCGGATTACCATAGAATACAATAGCTTAGTTGTGACGATGATTTATGGACGGCTGACTTAATGAAAAAGCAAGAGGTTCAATAAAAAAACGAACCGGATAACCATCCGGTTCGCTTTATAGGGAAGTATCACGATGAAAAGAATTCTATCTTTTGTCTTTCTGCATCTCCTGTTTTTTGGCAAGAGATTCGCTGCGGAAATCCTCGGTATGTTTCATCAGTGTCGTCGCGGTTGCTTTGTAGATAATGAAATGCGTCAGCGCGCCGGTCTTCTCGAGCGCGTATTTCTCGCCCTTCTCATCGAAAGGAACCAGCTTGAGTTCCAGCGGCTCATAACCGTCGAATTCCGCTCGTAAAATCGCTTCGGGTTTCTCGAAGCTCACTTCTTTTAGCGTATCGAGAAAATCGGTGGTATTGATTTTACACATCAAACGAAGCAGACGTTCTACGAGGGATGTTTCTCCATCAAAGCTTTTCCCCGGCGCTTTGATGTTCCAGAGAGAATCCTGCCATGTTAGTGAAATCGTTTCTTCCGGATAAATAATCTCAACCTTCCGCACAGATTCCATA
>CAZADO010000046.1:0-2887 GCA_964483885.1 uncultured Alphaproteobacteria bacterium
ATCGCGGGCTATACGGTCATTTTGAATGCGAAAAAAATGGGAAAAGAGGTGACGGTGTTTGTCGCCGGGCGATTTCGTGGAGGAACGATTTCATCGGAAGAAGACAAGGGTCTCATGGCGCTTCGGGATGATCCGGACATCTTGGAATGCCATAAGGTCGCCGGCGAAGAGAGCGTCATCATGAAAATCGTGACACCATCCATCGAGACTCTCGAGACGGTCCTCACGCGCATTCGTGATTCAACAATCATCGACACGACAACCACTTCAATCGTTTTATCAACCTACTACGAAAAACGCGGCGTCCAGATTTGAATCAATAGGAGGTTATCATGACCGAAACGAACAAGAAATCTCGCAGGATTGTCAAGAGTGAACAACGCGGGAGAAAATCCTTCAGCGGCGTAGATTTCTTCGTCGGAGCAGTCGGGGAACGCATGATGATTATCTACGTGAATCTGAAAAAAGATCAGGAAGTCGTTGCGCACTCTCATCCTCACGAGCAGGCCGGTTATTGCATCCGTGGACACTTCTTGCTGACGATTGACGGCGTACCCACTGAGATTGAAACGGATGACAGCTATGTCATTCCGGGCGACGCATCCCACAGCCTTCAGGTGTATGAAGACACCACACTCGTCGAGATGTTTTCACCACCCCGAGAAGAATATCGATAAAACGAGGTCGTGCAAATGGTCGTCAAGAGTTCAGAACGGCAGAAGCGCATCTTCAAGGGAGTCGATTATTTAGTCGGTGCAACCGATGAGCACATGATGGTTACCCTGATGCTCTTCAAACAGAAACAGGAAGTAGGCACTCATTCTCATCTGAATGAACAGGCGGGTTACTGCATCAAGGGGAAGTTCATTTTGACGATTGACGGAGAATCAACGGAAATCGGACCTGATGACAGCTATGTCATTCCGGGAGGAGTGTCGCACAGTTATCGAGTGCTGGAGGACGCTTTAGCTGTCGAGATGTTTTCACCACCTCGTCGCTAATTTCGAGTGTTAAACAAAGCTTTGGAATACGAAGCAACAGGAGGTTCCTATGTTTGACGCGAATCTGAAAGTATGGCACAACGGAAAAATCGTTTCATGGAACGACGCGACACTGCATATCGCCAGCCATGTCGTTCACTACGGTTCCTCGATTTTCGAAGGCATCCGAGCCTACGAGACACCAGACGGCCCTGCCATTTTTCGCCTGCAGGATCACCTTGATCGCTTCTATATAAGCGCGAAGATTTACGGGATGGACATTCCATTTTCTCAAGATGACATTCGAAAAGGCTGTTTCAAGCTGTTGCAGGAGAATCACCAGAAATCCGCCTATATTCGTCCGATAGCTTATCGCGGACTTGGCAAACTCGGAATTGATCCGACAGCATGTCCGGTCGATGTTTCGATTCTAACGTGGTATTGGGGCGCGTACTTAGGCGAGGATGCCTTAAAGGATGGAGCAGACGTTTGCATCAGTTCGTGGCGGCGAATGGCTCCCGATACGTTCCCAGCGATGGCCAAAGCGGGTGGGCACTACACCAATGCTCAGCTTATTAAAACGGAAGCCAAGATGAACGGTTACCATGAAGGTATCGCGTTGGACGTCACGGGATTTGTGTCGGAAGGTCCGGGCATGAATGTTTTCGTGGTTTATCAGGACACACTTCTGACTCCGCCTTTATCCGCCGCAGTTCTGCCGGGAATTCGCCGTGATAGTATTTTAAAATTAGCTGAGAAACTGGGGATACCTTCCCGAGTGGAAAACCTTTCACGCGAAATGTTCTACGCGGCGAAAGAAGCCTTTATGACCGGAACAGCGGCAGAAATCACTCCGATTCGCTCAGTGGATCGCAAACCGGTCGGCAACGGTAAACCGGGTCCTATCACGCAAAAACTGCAAGGCGCTTTTTCTGATATTCTTCAAGGGAAAGCGCCAGATTCTTGGGGATGGCTTGAAAAAGCAGAGCACCTCGAAGAAGTATTGGCATAACAGAGTTAATTCTTGGTTTTATCACAACGGAACAACCCCGGCGATTAATTATCGCTGGGGTTGATTCTATGGAGGAAAAGGATTATCTTTTAAATTAAAACAAGGCGTAACCTATCTATTTGTTTTTAATAAGCAAATTTAATGGATTTGATGTATTATCGACTTGGGTGGGTGGGAGTACTTCTTAGTCTTTCGTGTTTCCTCTTCGGGGCGTCCGAACAGGAACCGAATGATGATTTCAGTCAGGCGACATTTATAGCGCAGGGAGACACGATTCTCTGTGCGACTTTGGATCCATCCGGAGACATGGATTTCTTCAAATTTCTCGGAAGCTCCGGGGATACTTTGGTTACGTTTACATTCAATTGTGAAGATTCTCATACTGACACCTATCTGTCGCTCTTTGATTCCCTCGAAGATGTCTTAGCCTACGATAACAACAGTGGTGACAGTACCTTTTCTCGTATCGAATACGAATTGCCGTATAACGGAACTTACTATTTGCGAGTCGTTAAAATCCAATCCACACCGGATTCGAGCTACAGTCTTATTGTAGATTTGAATACTCTGACAGTGGCTTCTCACGATTCTTGCGCGTATGCTCATGTCGTCGGTGGAATTCCTTATCAGGAATCGTCCAGTACAGTATGGTGCGGCAGTGAATGCGGAACGCCATCACCGGATGTCTGGTATTTTTTCTCCAATCCATCCCAGCGAACGTTGGTTTTTTCAGCGTGTATGACGGATTTTCATGCGCGCGTTCATGTGATGGGAGGTTGCTGCGAGCAATTCGGTGATGATTCGGAAGACGGGTGCGGCGATGGTGCGATACTGATGATTCCGGATATGCCGGTTGGTGAATATTATATTCTTGTCGAAGGAACCGACGTTGGCG
>CAZADO010000047.1:0-4912 GCA_964483885.1 uncultured Alphaproteobacteria bacterium
TCCGTGCCGTAGGTCGCTATGACATTCGCGTAAGTGTAGCGCGGAAAGCTTTGCGGCAAATCCACATCCCATGCTGCTTTGAAAATCTTCACGAAGAGATTTTCCGCAAGTTCGAAAATCATGTCGCGGTCGGGAAACGACAGTTCAACATCGATCTGCGTAAATTCCGGTTGACGGTCGCGGCGCAAATCTTCATCGCGGAAACAACGAACGATTTGGAAATAGCGGTCGAAACCAGCAATCATCAGCAGTTGTTTATAAATCTGAGGCGACTGCGGCAGCGCATAGAATTTACCCGGATGCACCCGGCTGGGCACCAGATAATCGCGCGCGCCTTCGGGCGTACTCTTGACCATGAAAGGTGTTTCGATCTCGCTGAAATTAAGCTCGGTGAAATGGTCGCGCACGATATTGCAAACCCGATGTCGCAATGCGAAGATTTCCTGCATGTCAGGCCGACGAAGCTCCAGATAGCGATAGCGCAGCCGAAGTTCTTCACTCGCGTGGATTTCGTCTTCCTCTATATTGAAGGGAAGCGCCGGGCAGCGATTCAAGACATCAATCGAACGCGCGTGCACTTCGATTTCGCCCGTATCCATCTCGCGATTGACCATGCCTCCCGGACGAGACATCACTTCGCCTTCGACAGACAACACCCATTCGCCGTGAAATCCGCTCGCTTTTTTATAGAGAGCTTCATCGTCTTCAGGCCTGATAACAATCTGCGTCTTTCCGTAGCGGTCGCGTAAATCGAAAAAGAGCAGCCCTCCGTGGTCGCGCGCACGCGCCACCCACCCTTGTAATATCACCTTTTTGCCGGCATCCGTGCCGCGCAATTCACCACATGTATGCGTTCGTCTCCGCATAATTTCCTTTCTTTTTTTATTCCAGCGGTCGTGCGTTCCGGCCGGGTTATCCGCGTCAACCTTTTATCTTGAATCTGACTTTGTGCCGAACCCGGCTCGGCGATCTTAATTCGCTGCATTCCGGCCGGGTTATCCACGTCAACCTTTTATCTTGAATCTGACTTTGTGCTGAACCCGGCTCGGCGATCTTTTCCAGCAATTCGTGCATTCCGGCCAGGTTACCCACGTCAACCTTATACCTTGAATCTGACTTTGTGCTGAATCCGGCTCGGCGAAGCAGAACTATTAATTTAAGCAAAATTTCTCATAAAAAAAAGACCGTCGCCAGAAAGCGACGGTCTTTTCGATTTTTACAGCTAAAATAAAACTAAGGCTTTTGGCGCGTTCCGAAGTGTGTCTCCGCCTTTTCGCGGTATTCCTTGGGATTCAGAGCAACCAGACGCACCAAAATTTTATCCGAACCCGGGCTGGTAATCGCCAGTTCCTCGCAAAGATCATAGGCTTCTTCAAGATTCTGATATTCCTGTGCAGCGAGGTTTCTCGAAATCGTGCGCAGTTGCCCCTGAAGTTTCTCCGCGTGACGATTCTCTTTAAGCTGGCTGACAGCGCCGTCCAATTTCGTCGCCACCTCGCGGCAAAATGTCGCGTAGTTATTATAATATTCGAGCGTCTTGTCTTCCCATGATGTATTGGGAGCGAATTCCGCATGGGCATTGCGCAGAGCCATCAAAACTTCGCGTGTTCGCACGGACGTTTCCTCGGACAAGGCTACCGCGCATGTATAAGCTGTTTCAAGCTGAGCGTACTGGGGAGCCGCCGTCGCGGCATGTTTGGACATTTCGATGCTGCCGACAATCTGCTGAGCCGCTGTTCGGGTCGCATCCCATGCTTCCCGATTCATCGCAAGAAGGTCATCAGCGAACGGCGCAAAGGGTACGCTGAGACCGCCGCGCGCTCGTTCGGCCATTGTAGGATGCTCCATCCGAACCGCCATATTATGCGCTTCTTCATAGAGCGCCAGTCCCTCCATGAGCACCGGATAGATATTCTCATTCAAACTCGCAAAGCGCGCTTCAATCTCTTTTGTGGTAACCGTACTCGACGGCAACGTTTGCTGAAGCTGCAGCGCCCAACCAAACACAAGATCACCGTTACCGAGCCGCAATTCCAATGAGCGCGTCGTCGCTTCGTCCATCAACCTCGCAAATTCCGGTGTGCCCGCAAATCCGTTATGTTTATGCGAACCCTGCAAGAGGCCGTAATCGTAAGCCCGTTCATAGTAAGCAATCGCGCGCTTGTATTCCTCCATTGCAGCCGTATGTGGCGGCTGGCTGGAACGTCCCCTGCTTTCGGCGAACTGCACATAGCCTTGCTGAAGCAGGAAGTTGCCGAGTTCTTCGGATACATTGCCCTGAGCGACAAGAGCTTTCGGTGCGAAATAAGCATCTGTCTGCATAACTTTATCATAGTTATTCAGCAGTATCTGAGCCATCGGTTTCGGATTGACATCCGAAACGGCATTCGGCATGAATTCACAAGCCCGACGAAAATCAGCGCGCCGCGGAGTCTGTAAATCATATAATGCCTGCGCTGCCGCGCGATGCATTTCGGATGCCATTTTATTCCCCTGCTTATGATGCCGTTCATAGCATGCCCAAGCTTTCTCATCTTCCTGATAAGCCTGTTCAGTATTTCCTTCGCTCGCGTAGATTTTGCTCAGGATTTGGTGCGCTATAATCGTATGGGGATCATCCTTGTAATCGCGCGTATAAGCTCGCAGAGTATTTTCAACCAACGCGCTCTTGCCCTGTTTGAGCCAGATGCGCGCAAGTTCAAGACGCATGTGCGCTGTATTGGGACTGTCAGCAAAATAATCCAGATAACGCTGACCGCAATCTGAAGCTTGACTCCAGGCATCCGCTGCTTCGTAGAGAGAAAAGGCCTTTTGAAAGAATCGTTCCGCCTGCGATTCATTCGGGAAAGTTAGCGCACGATTTTCAAAGAGTTCAGCGGCTTCCAGCGTCTTGCCCAACTGGTCAGCCATCGCCGTTCCCGCTAATTCGCACGCTTCCGATGCTGCCTTCTCCCGGGGATATGTGTCCAGAAGCTGCAGACAACTCGTAATACATTCCGAATAGGAACCTGCTTTGGCGTAGAGCTTCCCTGAAAGTAGAAGTGCCGCCGCGCCCTTTTCTGAACCGACGCCGCGATTGCCTGCATTGGCGAGTACTTGAGCGGTTTCGAGGAGTTCGTCCGGATTCCAGCGCATCGCGCGCTGAATTTTCTCTCCCTTCTGCATCCATTTCGCCAAATCCGCGGCGGGCATTTCTTGCCCGGCTTTATCCGCGGCATAAAGAGGCATTACGGGGAACAGAGCGATGCTGAACAGCAAAGCTATTAAAATTGAATTGCTTAGACGCATGACATTCCTCACAACATTTTATGACTCTCATGAGGATTGCAAACACTGCGCCGCACCCATTAAAAAGAGGGCGAATGTTTGTTCGCCCTCTTCATACTCTTCCAAATGTAGGGGGATTTAATTCCGGCCGGGTTATCACGTTGAACCAACCGGATAGTTTTACATCCTGTGCTCAACCCGGCTCGGCGGTGTTTGGGTTTCGTTTTGTAAAAATGAATTATTTCGAAAACAAACCAATGGCGTTATTATCCGGATCCAAAAACATCGCAAAAGAGCCGGAATCGCCCGGAAGTTTCGTCGGGGGAACAATCGGCTTTCCTCCCAAGCTTTGCGCTTTATCGAGATAGGCTTGCAGGTTATCCACTTCTACATAGATTGCGACATAGCTCGGAACATCACTCGGCGTCTGAAAAATCCCGCCATTGATGCCTTCCCCGCCGGTATCCACCGTATGATACTCCTTCATCGCGCTCATCTCTTCGATTTTCCAATCGAAAAGTTTGCCGTAGAATTCTTTAGCCTTACCAGCGTTTGCTACACCGATTTCCCACCATGTAATTGGATTTGCCATATTGTTGCTCCTTTTTTATGGCATACAGATTGCGCTTATTTTGTGTATTATGCTATTACGAAAGAAAACCCTCCAGCGCGGATTTACCACGATAGAATTATTGGTTGTAGTTGTTATCATCGGCGTTCTTGCGAATGTTGCCGTGCAGAGCTACCTCCATACCCGGGATCAAGCTCGCATTGCCGCCGCGACGTACGATGTATACTTATTGAAGAAAGCGCTGGGACTATATGAAGCGGACCACGGCAATTTTCCGCTTTGGGATTGTGATAATATTGCTCTCTTACTGCGCCAACTCGTGGATGCTGACGGTCAACCTTACATAAACTTATCACCAGGAATTAATTTTACGACTTTCCAGTATATTCCCCTGCCCGATGGCGAGTCTTATCTGATTACAGTTACAACTGTCGATAAAAATCAAACGATGATTTTTGCGGATCCGCAACGGACGTGGACTGAAAACGATTATCAATCAGCACGGGGCAATGTCATCACCACGCCGGAAACTCCGACTCCATCACAGGGACCCGGCCATCATGCTAGTCCGAATCAGAAAAAGATGAATTCCGTTAAAAAGCGAAGAACAGGACAAGGTTCTACAGGCCCGGGGAAGCGATTTGGAAACCCATAACAACGGTACGCGGCATTCCCATCTCGTAATATTTCTGTGCTGAATCGTTAACCTGAATGAATGCAGCATAGCGCTGGTCTGTGATATTATTTAGCGCAACGTACCACGAACCGGACAGAAAATCTACCGGTAGCTCGCCCCCGATGGCCGCATTAAAAACCGCCCAACCATCCGCTTTCTCCGAGTTTTCAATATTCGCCCAAGCCGCACCGGATGTGCGCGCTGAACATTCGGCGTAAAACAAATCATCGGGCATCCAGCGAACCACGGCACGGATTAAATCCGGCGAAACTCCCGGCAGTTTTTTATTCGAAAAATCTCCAAACGCTGTCACATAATCCGTGAAACGATACTCTCCAAAACTTGCCGCCAATCCTACTAATCCCAAACGCGGTCGCGATAACAAAGCTGAAAGTTCG
>CAZADO010000048.1:0-2692 GCA_964483885.1 uncultured Alphaproteobacteria bacterium
ATCAATTACTTCACCTGGCATAACGCGCATAAGTGCTATTACTTCCCCCATATGTATTTCCTCCTAAGGTCCTGTAAATCCACATTGTTGACAGACGTACTTCACACTTTGTTCTCTGCAGCCGTTGCATCTTCCAATGACTGCATCGCACATTGGACATGGAAATGTTACCGATCCACGTTCAAGTAGTCCTTTTCCGCATGAAATACATTTTTCCGCCTTTTTCATAGGATTTGCTGAATAACATATCTATTATTAAAATGTATTGGGTTAGTATTACAACCAGGAGTAAAGTAACATAAAAATGAGTAATTAATGTTAATATAAATCTCTCATAAAAAACTTTGTTTTGGGACCCGGCAAAAGTCAATAATTTCTCGAGTCATGTCTATGGCCTTTCGAGCCAGCTACTCGGGTTCGAATCCCGATGGGAGCACTCCTTATAATTAAGATAATCGACCAGTCGTATTTCAAGGAATGAACTAAGATTGATCTGTTGTTTTTTGGCCTGAGTTATTATATCTTTATCGATGCTGAAGGTGAGTTTTTGTTTAGCCATAAACTATAAACGGGTTAATAGTATATAGTGTTAATGGTTAGCATGATTAGAGTAAATGTCAATAAAAGAACATCTTGTCTGATGGATGTGATTCTTTAAGCTTTTCTATCTGGTCTTTATATCCACCAATATCTTCATAACTTAATCTAAATAATTCAGGTTCTAAAGTTTTAGCAGCTTCTTCTTTGATATTGACATCAGTGTTTGTATTTATTACTACAATTCCTTCGGGGGAAGTATCAATTATTGCAAAAGGAAGTGAAAATAAGGCAGAGTGAGGAACTATTAAACGGTCTCCCTTGTTTAGAGGTCTTTTTGACAATCCTTTTTTCACTAGAGCTTCTATACCAGTTCCCGTATGAAGTCTTTGACCTTCTGGCAGAAGAGGAGCTAAAACAATTTTACTTGAATCTTTTATATCTGCAATCATTATTTTTACTTTATCTCCAAGGCTAGCTCCTTTTTAGTGTGTCCTTTCTTCATATTAATCACTTAATTAATAATAAGTAATTCAATACCTAGATGCTATAAAAACATTCTATAAGAACAAATGAAAAACAGTTAAGAGACATTAAAGAGATTACTCATTTCGCACTCTAATTCTTTTTATAGTCGGTATAATGATACCACGAAAACCTTCATTGATAATAAAATTAATATCACTCGTGGACCAAGCAGATTCTGCAACGCAACCAAGATTACACTTTTTACACTTGTTGTATTGAGAATACATTTTTTGTATGTGTTTTGACTTCCAAACGTCCGATAATCGTTGTTCTCGTAGGTTAATTTGATGGTGATTGAAGAAGAGACAAGGTGTTATCAAAAAACCTCTATAATCGATTTGTACACATTTCCAGGGATTACAGGCATAGTTAAAATGACCTAATTGATTGACGTATCGTGTAGAATTACTAATGGGGTACACTGATTTGTGATCCAAAACTACTTGTTTGAAATACTGTAGTTGCTCATGTGTTGGAATAAATTCTTTTGCCTTTGGGCCGCCATTTGGATCTAGTAAATTAAACGTGATCGTATCCATGCTAAGTTCGTCAAAAACCATGTGGATGAGTTCATGGATTTCATCTGCATTTCTGTTACTTACTGTAACAACTGCGCTTACTTCTGTTTCTGCCTTTAATGCACTCAAACGATCCATGAGTACATCGATATTTTGTTTAATCTGCGCTATAACCAATCTTTCCCTCTAATTCTCCTTCTTACATTCTACGCCTTCTTAGTTTTATTCGTTTTTTTCTCCTTTCATTTTCTTCCATTGGATATTTTTCATCTTTCATTTGTCTTATCTCAACCTTACTGGCGTATATCGTTTTTAAAGCAATATCATAATCCGATACTTTGAAATATACCCACGAGAAAATCTAATCCGATAAGGGCGATAACAACAATAATGATGAATATGAGAACCCACACTGCAAATTTTAATATTCCCCACAAGAGAAACACGATTACAATAATCCCGATGAGTACTGCCCAAAATGGAATTACATAACCGAATACATCCATATATTTCACTTCTCCATCTACAAACGATTATTTCTATTTCTTTTTTCCTTAAACGCCTTCTTTATACATCTTATTCAAATCCTTTTTCAGCGCCCCAGCCTTGCTTCACATCGCCGCCAATAAATACCCCCATTTTCTCCACTTCACCTTTTTTCTTATTTGTCATAGAATATTATCCTTACCTGACTTTTATTATCCACATTAACACCATGACGATAATAGTCAATAATACTGCGCCTAACAGTCCAAATATGAACCAGCCTATTACAAATGCGATTACCGAGCCTAAAAGCCCATACCCAATTTACTGTTATTGCCAGTTTTAATCACTCTACGCTTTGGTTAACGTAATAGACCCACCACTAGAACCTGTAAGTATCATCTGATTATCTGTAGAAAATCTATAATCTAAGGTAATGCCAGCTGATCCACCTGATTCGGAAGTGAAGGTTATTTTTCCATCTGCAACAGCCCATGTATAGGTTCCGCTTAATGATAAGTCTCCTAGTTGACCCGTCACCGTTACCTTGTTATCATTATTGAAGGTCATGGTTCCGTCTCCGCCGGAAGTTGTCCAGGTTCCAATAAACTTACTTTTTTCAT
>CAZADO010000049.1:0-2531 GCA_964483885.1 uncultured Alphaproteobacteria bacterium
AGATGAACGTACCAATATTGGGACGAATTCCGATTCTGCCCATGTTAAGAGAGATTAGTGACGCAGGAACTCCGCTCGAAGGATTCGAGGGATCCCCGCAAGTGCGGGAGGTCTTTGAAAATGTTTCAAAGGCTGTTATGAAAGCCGCCGCATTGACTCCGAAGGTGTAGTAAAAAACAAGAAATAATATATATCTGGAGAGAAAAGATGCCGACAAAAGATGACGTTATGCAAGCTCTTTCGGAAGTGATAGATCCTGAAGTCAGGTTATCCATTACGGATTTGGGGCTGATATACGATGTGGACGTGGATGGTGGAAAAGCATATGTCAAGATGACCTTGACGACTCCGGGATGCCCTATGGCGAGCAGTCTGCGGCAGATGGCGGAGGATGCAGTGGCGGGTGTCAACGGTGTGACCGAAGCAGTCGTGGAATTGGTATGGGATCCTCCTTGGAATCCCGGAATGGTCAGCGAAGAAGCGCGCGCGAAATTAGGAATCATGTGATAAATCATTGGGGGTTGGTTCTTGGTCAATGAAAGCAGTGGAGACGTGCAGCCAGAAAGACGAGCCTGTTTCAAAAAACAAGATACCTTAACCGCGGGGAGGTCGCTACATGTACTCTGAACAGTTCATGTATCACTTTCAATCCCCACGTTATGTGGGAGTTATGCCGGATGCGACAGCGGAGGTCGAGGTGTGTTATGAAGAAAATGGCTGTATGGATTGGATTCGCCTTTATTTGAAACTTGACGATGGATTGATTCGTGATGCTCGGTTTAATGTGCGAGGATGTTCGGGAGTGGTCGCGGCTTGCAGTGCCATGTGCACTCTGGTCGTAGGGCGACGGGTTGAAGTCGCTTCAAAATTAGATCCCATGACCATAGCGATTGAACTCGGAGGAGTCCCTCCCAATAAAGAGCATTCGCTGCGGTTAGCGAGGAAAGCGCTGCTGGCAGCGCTCAATGGAAGTGGTCCGAAATGGAGAGTGCCTCCCGCCAAAGGGAAAGGACCTTCCCCTGATGCGCCATTTGCGTCGGGCGCTTAGCAGCATTTGATTTTTCCAAAAAGAAAAGCCTTTTATTATGTTATGGGTTTTATAAATCCAAACGAACCTTAAATGCAGGAGGTATCTCAAATGAAATTCCGAAGCTCGTTTTTTATGGGGATTTTAATTGTCTTGGCAATTTCTTTTCTAAGCGTTCCGGCATTTGCTCAGTCGGATATCGGTTTTAAGGGAATCGGAGGGAAGCTCGGCTATGTCATGCCTGAGGGTGACCTTGACGCGACATTTACGTTTGGCGCTGTTGTAGATTTAGGAACGTTTATGCCAGCACTCCATTGGGATGCTTCCGTTCAATATTGGGGCGTCAGTTATGAAGTTGGTCCCTATGAATGGACTTACTCGGATATCGCTCTCAAATCTACAGCTCGCTATCATTTCACCACCGGCGGTAAAGTCACGCCTTATGCCGGCGGAGGCTTAGGAATACACATGTTCAGTTTTGAATGGGATTGTCCTGACTGCCAAGGTTGGTGGGGGAGTTCAACTTCTTTCAGTGATAATAGTACCGAGTTCGGCTTCCATGGCGTTGGCGGTATTGAGTTTATGCTGGCACCCAAGTGGAAGGTTCAAACCGAAGCGGAATACGCCATCGTGGATGTTGACCAGTTCAGTATCGTAGCGAATATTATCTACCTTCTTGGAAAGTAAAAAAGAAGTTGCGTTCGTCTGAAAGTCTTTGTATATTAGATACGAATACCATTCAGACAGTGCTTCCTTAAATAGTCACCCTTTAAGCTGAACCCGTGAGCTCGGCAAGGGAAATCATGAAGAATACAAGAATATTTAGAGCCTCTCCGCCTTTTCAGGCGAGGGAGGCTCTCTCTTTTTTTCTGAGGATGTTATGACCGACAAAATCAAATCCGTCATCGTGGATGCTCAAGGGTTCGAACGTACCCTCACACGGCTGGCTCATGAGATTATCGAACGTAATCGAGGCACCAAAGATTTGGCTCTCATCGGGATGCAGACACGAGGAGTTTTTCTGGCAACGCGCCTCGCGAAACTTATCGAGCAGATCGAGGGCGGGAAAATTCCACTGGGCACACTCGACGTAACGCTCTACCGAGATGATTTTCGCACGAGGCTCAAACAGCCAAAAGTGCAGGTAACGGACATTCCTTTCGACATCTACAACATCAATCTCGTCTTGATCGATGATGTGCTTTACACCGGCCGCACTGTCCGAGCGGCGATGGATGCGCTGATGGATTTAAACCGTCCACACCGAATTCAATTAGCGGTTCTGGTGGATCGCGGCCATCGCGAAATGCCGATTCGGCCGGATTTCGTCGGCAAAAACGTTCCCACCTCCATCAATGAGGAGGTGCGGGTACGCATGCAGGAAATTGACGGCGAAGATGCCGTGCTTCTGGTGGAGGTTTCCCCATGAATCCTTTTCCTCACAAGCACCTGCTCGGGCTGGAGGATTATAGTGCGAGCGATATTACGAACATCTTGGACACGG
>CAZADO010000050.1:0-2872 GCA_964483885.1 uncultured Alphaproteobacteria bacterium
CCCGTCTTTTTCAATGAGTTTGACTTCGAGTTCCTGGCGGCGAAGTTGTTGATTGAGTTTTTGGCGTTCGAGGTCGTACGCCATATCGGTCGTAGCGCGTTTCTGGTTGATAACCGCTTGAAATTCCGACCGCTTGAGTTCGTAATCGCGGTTGGCTTCCGCCAGTTCGGTTTCCGCATGGAATTTAACGATATCTCCTTCTTTGCGAGCCAGCGCAGCCTTGATTGTTGATTCCTTGTCCGCCTCGGCTTGAGCCACTTCCGCTTCCGCTTTGACTTGTGCAATCCGCGGCTTTCCGAGAGCGGTGAGGTATCCTTGGGTATCGCTGATGTCTTTTAAGGCAAACGACAGCACTTGAAGTCCCATCCGCGCGAAATCATCCGACGATGCCTGCATGACGCGCCTTGAGACTTCTTCGCGCTGCTGATAAATTTCTTCGACCGTCATACTTCCCAAAACGGCGCGAACACTGCCTTCAAGGATTTGCGAGGCGACTTCTTTGATTCCGGCAGCGCCCCGACCTAAAAACTGCTCAGCGGCCATGCGAATAAGATATTCCTTGCTGCCGACCTTGACCTGAGCAATCGCTTCGGCGATGATATGTACTCCAGCGGCGGTGAGGACTTCCGGGGTTTTAATCGGGACGGTGAAAACCTCCAGAGGAAGCGTCTGCGCGCTTTCAAGGAGAGGCAGCATAAACGTACCTCCCCCGATATGCATCCTGTAACCGACTTTTTTCTTCGTTCCATCGGGATCCGTGACCGTTCTTTTCCGGCCGCCTGAGATAATCAGCACCTCATTCGGGCCGACCTTTCGGTAATTTAGGGCAAAGACCACAACGAACACAGCGGCGATAACGACAATGACGCCGATGATAATCAATGTGGAGACCATTCTATTCTCCTTACTTAAGCGCTGAACTTTCCGTGGGGAAAGGGTAAATAATTTTTATCGAAAACGGGAATGAAATACGCGCGGGGGACGTGCTTTGGACTCCGAAAAGATAGATCGAGGCACCAGACTTTCTTTAACCGCGGGAGCAGGCTTCTCTTCTTTTTCTGCAACATCAAAACCCGCAGGGAAGATTTTTTTCTTCGGCGGACCGTAGCTTTCATAGGATTTCTCAGCAAAGCCTAAGATTTTCGGATCCAATCCCTCGCGTGAAATCTCTTCGGTAAATTTCCGCCGACCATCGACAATATCCCGAACATATTCCTGTATCTGCTCATCGGAATAGAATCGCTTCGGATCATAAGGCTGCAAATCCGCGCCATCGGAGTGTACGATTTCGCTGGTGCCAAGCCGCCCGGTTATATACGTGTTGGATTTTCGGAGATCACCGCGTTGAATAGCCGCCATCGCGTCAATCGGCACGCGCGTCGTTTTGCGGAGCAGCTTCTTCTGTTTCTTTCCATCAACATCTTTCGTTTCAAGAATTTCGCCGACGCCGCCCGTGTTATACTGGAAAAAACGTACTTTGCCGGGGTAGCGCTCGGCGAGTGTCATGATGATTTCACAGAAGAGATTGACTTTATGCGCTCTGGAGCCGACAATAAACGGATCCGTTCCCACAATGCGCGTCGATTCACCTGCTTTGGCGGGCTGACTGGCGAAGCTGTGCGTGGATTCTCCCCACAAATATGCCAGCACCGCCTGTTCGGGCGTCAACTCTTGGGAGAAACCCATAATGGTATTGCGCCGTGTGATGAAGGCAAAGATGAGACCGTCCATGTTATCCAATGTCGGCAGATCGATTGACGGCGAAGCAATACTGACAATCTTGCGGCCTCGCTTCACCGCTAATTTATCTTTCCGAAGCACCGCCCGCCCGTTGGCGCAAAGCCTTTCATCCAAGAAATCAGGATTGCCATTCGCATCAATCATGACATTCTCGAACAGTGCGCTGCGATGAATCAGAGCGGTGTACATCGCCTCCTGAAAGCGCGGATCGACATCGGTCTTGACGAAGAATCCCATTTCCGTTCCAAGCGCGCTGCCGTCTTTCTTCAGGAAAACAATATCGTCCTGAGCGACTTGCGTAGCTTCACCGCGGTGATGATCCAGCCCAAGCTGATGACAAGACCACGTGGATTTTCCGGTCGCGCTTAATCCAAAGAGGAAGACGCCGTATTTTTTCAATTGATCCGTTGCTGCATCCCGAACCGTAACGATTTTCGTACCGGCATGGAGCCCCAGCATTCCTCGCTCGTCAGCTCCATACATCGCCTGACGCAGGAATCCCTTTTTGTCCTCTCCCATATAATCCGTGCCGAGGGCGACATTCAATCCGACTTCGGGAAGCGCAAGTACCTGCTGCCGCAGGAGATGTTCCTCCGGAATATGAATCATCGTAAATTCGGGGCCGGGGGATTTCCGGTCGGGTTCGCGCATCGTAGAGCCCCACATGTAGGCAAGGCGCGCGTTTTTCGGATCGGCAAGCGACACATACAGGTTGCAAATCGGGTTATAGTCGCTGTTGTTTCCCATTTGCCTGCGCAGATGAATCATGGGAAGCGTGCGCATAAGCTGTGTCATTTTATGCAGCTCTTCAGCCGCTCCCGCCATGAGGCCGCGCTGTAACTCGGTCGGATTCGGCAGCAGTACTGAGGGAGAGCCCAGATAGACTGTCCGAGGCGCTACCCGGCTCGAAATCATTGCGCGCCAGCCATAAGAGCCGTATTTCGTGCGAGTTCCAGTTTTTTCGGCGATTGGCCAAATGTCACGCATCTTTAAATGCTTGATATTCGGTCCTTTTAAAACGAGCTGAAGGTTGTCAAGAATACGTTGACATTCTTCTTTGCCGATAAAATCTTCTGCCATTCAAGTTACCTTGAAAACGGATTGTTTACTTTTTGATGTCCCACATGTCATG
>CAZADO010000051.1:0-5374 GCA_964483885.1 uncultured Alphaproteobacteria bacterium
TGGAGACTTGGGCAACACGTGGCAGCTTTTTCAAGCGGCGCTTCCCCTGGCACATCCCGCACGCGCGACAGATACGTATGCTTACCCCAATCCGTTTTCGCCGGAGCGTTTTTCAGTTGTGCGTTTTCGATACAATAACACATCCGCCGGAAATGTGAGCGTAACGGTTTTCGATTTCTCGATGACAAAAATCACCGATGTTGTTTCGGATGTCAGACGTCCGGCTGGTGAACAATACGAAGTCTGGGATGGAAGAAAAGACAGCGAAATCATTGCGAATGGCACTTACTTCTACCGTATTAAAAAGCCGGGCGGCGATGTTTGGGGGAAGATCGTTATTCTGGATTAAAGCATTTCCCCTCGCCTGCGGGGGGATCAAGGGGGGTAACCTTAAAATGAGTTTACTATGGCAACTCCTTTTTCTTTACCGAAACAACGCTGGGAGCTGAAATTTTCGGAAGTGTATCCGCTCTTCACAGATGCTGAAGCGATTGCAGAAGCGAATCGCTGCTTGTTTTGCTACGACGCTCCCTGCACAAAAGCCTGCCCAGCAGGGATTGATGTCGCGGTTTTTATTCGCAAAATCGCCGAGCGCAACCGACGTGGCGCGGCGAAAACAGTCCTTGCGTCGAATATCCTCGGCTACTCCTGCGGGTGTGTTTGCCCGGATGTCGTGCTCTGCGCGGGAAGCTGCGTCCTAAAGGATTTTAAGAAACCTGTTATTCAAATCGCGCGTCTGCACCGCTATGCAACGGAAGCATTCCTGATGGACGGCAAACATTTCTTTACTCCCGCAGCCGCTACTGGAAAAAAAGTCGCTCTCGTGGGAGCAGGGCCGGCGTCGCTCGCTTGCGCGTATGAATTGAAATTGCTCGGCCATGAGCCTGTCATTTTCGAGAAACGCACGCTTCCGGGCGGACTAAACACAACCGGCATCGCTCCCTATAAGATGACCGCGGAAGATGCTCTTCGGGAAGTCGAAGCGATTCGCCGTGTCGGCATAGAAATTCGAACCGGCGTTGACGTCAGCTCGAAAATCGAAACACTCGTGAAAGATTACGATGCAGTCTTCATCGGCGTCGGTATCGGAGAGGACACCGAATTAAACGTGCCGGGTATCGATGGCGAGAGTGTCATCGGTTCAATCGAATGGATTGGACAATTGAAAGTGTCCGACAAGTCCGCGCTTCCCAAAAATGCGAAACGCGCGCTCGTGGTCGGCGGCGGAAATACCGCGCTCGATGCCGCACGTGAACTGGCGAAACTTGGCGTGCCTGATGTCAAGATAGTCTATCGCCGCACCGCGCAATTGATGCCCGGATTTCGCCATGAGCTTAATGATGCGCGCATCGAGGGTGTGCATCTTATGGAACACGCAGTCATCTCTGAAATCGTGCGGGAAAAGGGCAAGCTTAAAGGTGCGCGTGTTCGTGCGTCGGATGAAGATAGCTTTTTGCGAGCGGATATTATTATCATCGCCATCGGGCAAGCGAAATGGCGCGAGTTGCTGATGAAATTTCCCGATGTGAAACTCAACGAAGCGAACGAAATTATCGTGGATACCGAAACCGGACGAACCGGAAATCGGCAAATCTACGCGGGAGGTGACGCGACACCTGGGATGAAGCTGGTCGTTCAGGCGGCCGCCGATGGAAAGCGAGCAGCCCAAGCGATGCACCGGGAACTTCTGAATACCAAGAAAGGAGGCGAGTAATGGCTGACTTGTCTGTGAATCTTGCGGGCATCAAATCACCGAATCCTTTCTGGCTGGCATCGGCTCCCCCAACGAATTCCGCCGAGCAGTGCCTGCGCGCTTTCGATCTCGGCTGGGGCGGCGTTGTGTGGAAAACTATCGGAGACCCGATTGTGAACGTGTCGAGTCGTTTGGGCTCGATTGACGCATCCGGTATTCGCATGGTGGGATTGAATAATATCGAACTGATTACCGACCGACCACTAAGCGAGAACTTACGCGAAATCCGCGATGTAAAAAAGCGTTTCCCTGATCGAGCGGTTGTTGTGTCGATAATGGCAGGGCCCAAAGAGGACTGGCGCGAACTAATCCGCCGCACTGAAGATACTGGCTGCGATGGACTGGAACTCAATTTCGGCTGCCCGCATGGCATGTGCGAACGTGGTATGGGTTCCGCGGTCGGTCAGGAACCGAAAGTGATTCGAGAAATCACAGCATGGGCGAGAGAATTCGCGAGTACGCCGATTATCGTTAAACTCACTCCGAATATCTCGGATATTGTCGAACCCGGACGCGCGGCAACTGAAGGCGGCGCGCATGCTTTATCACTGATAAATACGATTAAGAGTCTGACAGGTGTGGACCTCGACAATTTTGTACCATATCCGGTGGTCGGCGGACAATCGACGCCGGGAGGTTTTTGCGGTCCTGCGGTGAAACCCATCGCGCTTCATATGGTCAGCGCGCTTGCGAAAGACTCAAAAATCAATATTCCTATCTCTGCGATTGGCGGTATTTCGACATGGCGTGACGCGGCGGAGTTCATGGCATTGGGTGCGACGAATGTGCAGATTTGCACGGCGGTCATGCACTATGGTTATCGCATTATCGAACAACTCACCGACGGACTTTCCAACTACCTTGATGAACACAACATGGCTTCTGTGAACGACTTGATTGGGCGAGCAATTCCGGCAGTTGTCGATTGGGGCGATTTAAATCTGAATTACAAAGTCGTCGCCGACATAGATATTGAAAAATGTATCGGCTGTCAGCTTTGCATTCCCGCATGTCATGACGGCGCTCACCAATGCATCTACGCTCCGGGTGTCGCAGCGAAATCGGGACACACCGCTCCGTATGCTGCTGAAGCCGCGGAGAAACTCGCGGATGACCCGATGTATCGCGTTCCGTGGGTGGATGAAACCGATTGTGTGGGATGCAATTTGTGCGCGCACATCTGCCCGGTTCCGGAATGTATCACGATGAAACAGGTCGAGATAGAAAAGCCACGTGAAAGCTGGAATGAACGCATCGCAAAAGGAACCGCATTTGTGCCGGGCGGCTTGCACGACTCTCCCGCTTCCTAATATTCTCGCCGAGCCGTGGTCGCCTGACCCGGCCGGAACGCAGAAATTTTGATATGTTCAAGAAAGGAATAAAATGAACCGTCGAATTTTCGCAATCGCATGTGCTGTCCTGCTCGCAAGTGCATCACTCCTGTTTGCTGAAACGAACGGCGGTTATGCCGGAGCATTCGGGCGAATGGGAGTCGGCGCGCGCGCGAAAGGTTTAGGCGATGCTTTCACGGGCTACGCGAATGGGCCGGAAGCGATTTATTTCAATCCCGGCGGATTACCGTTTTTGGAAACCCGCGAATTCTCGACAGCAATTTCCGTGATGGCTCTCGACCGCAGCATGCACTTCCTTTCGTTCGCAACGCCGCTGCATCCGAAAACAGGAGACATCCGCGCGAATGCCGGTTTCGGTGCGGGATGGTTGCATGCTGGCGTGGGAGATATTGACAGTCGCGGATTCGACGGTGAACCGCTGGATATGATGAGCCAATCATCGAATCTCTTCTACTTTTCTTTCGCAAACCAATTTCATCCGAGAGTCGGCGTCGGCCTTACCGCGAAAGTTGCTTATGAAACATTTGGAAAAATCGGCAACGAAAACCGCTCGATTAACGGCAGTGGATTCGGTCTGGATTTTGGTATCCTTGCTAAGCCAATCGACAAACTCTCGGTTGGCGCTCAGGTAAAAGATGTTGCGATGAAAACGACATGGAACACGACGGATTATTGGTCGCAGGGCACATCGAAAGCGGATAAATGGCCATTGCAATACCGGTTCGGCGCGGCGTATCAACCGGTACCGTATCTGCTCGCGCTGGCTGACCTCGAAGGCTCGGATAAGGAAGATATTCGGCTGCATATCGGCGCGGAAGGTATGTGGCAAGTCGCGGATAAGCAATCCTTCGCTTTGCGCGCAGGCTTAAGCCATGAAGACATCGCTTTCGGTTTCGGGCTTTATTTCGATTTCTGGAAGATAACCTCGAAAGTGGACGTCGCCTATGTCATCGAATCCATCGCTCCGAATGACTCGCAAATCTTGGCATGGAGTGTTGAGTTTTAAAGAGACATTACCGCGGTGTTGGCTGCTTGCAGCCGACCCAAAGAACTCCCAATATCACAGGGGAACACCATGGACAAATTAATACGACAGATTGAGACAATTCGTACCAAGTTGGACGCTTGGCGGCGACGATCAATGAACGAAGCTCAAACCCGAGCCACGGTAATTGATCCCATCCTCGAAGCACTTGGGTGGGATGTTCGAGATCCTGACGAAGTCCAAATGGAATACCCAACCGTCGATGGGAAAGCAGTGGACTATGGTCTTAGAATCAATCGCAAAACTGTACTGCTTGTGGAAGCGAAAGCACTTGGCGATCCGTTGACCGACGTAAAAGCCATCACACAGATTGTCGGTTACGCTGCTAACGATGGTATTTCATCATGCATCCTTACGAATGGTGTGAAGTGGTGTGTCTACCGCAGTATGGAGAAATGCCCTGCGCCAGAAAAGCTAATGTTCGAGGTATCCATTGATCCACGTGACTCTGAGGGATTATCAATTCAGCAACTGGGCGAGAAGATGTGGCAATTTTCACGTGAGAAGATGGCGGAGGGAACCCTTGACCAACTCGGCGAACAAACTTTTACCGACGGTAAGGTCCGCAAGGCAATGGATGAAATTATGCGGGATACGCCGCTACCACTGATGAGAATAGTGAAAAAAGTTGTAGATGATGAAGCCCTAACACCTCAAAAAATCAAAGAAAGCCTTGCAAGGATTTGGGTAGGTAGTACCATTATATCCAATCGCGAAGTTTCGACCCGCAAAGAAAGATACCCACAAGCTCAGAAGAGGAGTGAAGATACAGAAAAGGTATGGACAACTCGAAGAACAAGTGGAAAGAAAGGCACTGAATACGATGAATCCATTCACACTTCTGGAAAGCCAAAAGAAGTACTGGAAATCTTTCGCGCAATCGAAAGATACTGCTTTTCTTTGGCTCCCGATATTGTCGAAAAGCAATGCCTCAGGCGATACATTAACTTCCGTTATGGAAAGGAAATCTTCTGCAGTATAGTCATTTGGCAGAACAAATTAGGAGTCTATCTCAAGTTGAAGCATGGTCGATTAAGCAATACGCCGAAATTCGCAAGGAATGTTTCTAACGTCGGTCATTGGGGAATCGGTGATCTCGAATTAGCAATCAATAGTCTTTCCCAATTGGAAGCAACCACAGAATTAATCCGCAAGTCTTTTGAATCAATAGCATAGACGTTCTTGGGTCGGCTGCAATCCACCAGTACTGGTGGACAACACCGC
>CAZADO010000052.1:0-2632 GCA_964483885.1 uncultured Alphaproteobacteria bacterium
CGGGTGACGCAATGATCGAAATACAATATTGGACTCAGCGCGGCGGCGGAATTGAACTGGGGCGGCCGACCATCGGAGATGTTCTCACCGGTGATAATTCATGGACGTATATGAGCGCCGACCTCGATGTTCCCAGTGGAACGAATTTCTACGATGTTTTCGTTCACCATTTCCAACCAGCTTCCGGAACCGGTTATGCGTACTTCGATGATTTAGCGCTGATTCAATGGGAGGATTGGCAGAGCAGCACGGCAACGGTGCCTTTCCCGAGTGATTTCACCTACCTGCAAGTGCGGGCATCTTCTCCGGGAGCGCAAGCTATCGTGCACTATCGGCGTGAATGGATTGAGCAAACACTCTCAATTCGATAACGATAGATTTTCAAACCTATACTCAACAATTACTCTAATGAGGGAATGTGTTTATCAGGTTCCTTAACCTAATCCTCCTGTTCTTCCTGCTTTTCTCCTGTCTCAACGTCGCTGCCAAAAACAAAACCTTCTATCCTCCCGAGGTGGTTGAAGCATTCGCAGAAGCCGGCGAAAACATGCCTGAACTTGAAAAAGTTCTTACCCATTACGCTTCCGAAGCTGATTCTCTCAAACTTCAATCGGCTTATTACATAATCGGTAATATGGAAGGGCATTGCTACGTAACATTCAAGCTTTGCGATACAGCGGGAACAGAGTTGGCTTTCAACGTGCTGGATTATCCGAATTATAAGCAGATGAAAGCGGCTTATGATTCGTTAGAATCTCTACATGGCGAACTCGATTTCCAGAAGAAGGAAAAGATTGACGACCTTCATTCGATGACGGCTGATTTCTTAATCCATCAAATCGACGAAGCTTTCAAAGCTTGGCGCGAAAAGCTTTGGGCAAGAGACTTATCATTTGACGCCTTCCGCGAGTACGTCCTGCCATATCGAGGCAGCAATGAACCGCTCGAAAATTGGCGCGAATTCTTCTACGAGAAATATGAAGACCTTGCAAGTGAAATGACCGATCCCTCTGATCCTATCGAAGCGGTTACACGAATCAACGATGATATCAAGTCCTGGTTTTCGTTTGACTCGCGCTATTACTATCATCCGACTGATCAAGGGCTCTCCGAGATGCTCACGAACCGCATGGGTCGATGTGAGGATATGACGAATTTGACGATTTACGCGATGCGAGCAAATGGTCTGGCTGTCACCAGCGACTATACACCTTATTGGGCGAATTCCGGGAATAATCACGCATGGAATACGGTTCTGACTCCAGACGGAAAAATGACGCTCTTCATGGGAGCGGAAAGTAATCCGGGAAGTTATCGCCTTGCCAACAAAGTCGCCAAAGTGTATCGAAAAACATTCGGCAAACAAAAAGACAATCTTGCTTTTCAGGAAAGAAAACAGGAGAAGATGCCGAAATATTTGTCCGGCAAAAGCTATAAGGATGTCACCGCGGACTATACGGAAGTCCGTGATGTTAGGATTGTTTTCGAGAAAGCTATCCCGGATACGGTGGACATAGCGTATCTTTGTGTTTTCAATTCCGGTGAATGGAAAGCGATTGATTGGGGCAGAATCGAGGATGGAGAAGTGGATTTCACAGACGCCGGCACGAACATCGCCTATCTTCCCGGACTCTATGTTAATGAAGAAATCGTGCCCTTTGGAAATGCTTTTATTCTTCATTCCAACGGCAGCACTCAAGAGTTGTTACCGGAAAAAGAGAAAACTATAGACGTGAAACTTACATCGACAACACTCCGCAAGCAAGAGGTTTCAACGGACGGAATCGTAAAAGCGTTCTTTACTCCGGGGAGAACGTATGAGCTGTTTTACTGGGACGATGGATGGCAGTCACACGATAAATCCGTTGCCGCTGACAAACCACTCGTTTTTGAAAATGTTCCGGCCGGATGTTTGTACTGGCTGGTCGAGGAAGATTCCGACCGCGAAGAGCGAATTTTTACCATCGAGAATCATCAACAGATTTGGTGGTGAGATTTTATTAAGGAGACATACGTGCCTTTTCTTGTAGCCGAACGACTCGAAAAAAGCTATTCTCTCGGCAAGGTTCCGGTGCCGGTTCTGAAGGGAATCAATCTTACCGTCGAAAAAGGAGAGCACATTGCGGTTGTCGGTCCTTCTGGTGTCGGCAAATCGACATTGCTGCATTTGTTGGGCGCGTTAGACCTGCCGACTGCCGGTGAAGTCTTTTTCGATGGAATCCCTCTCTCGACGATGCCCCCTGACGAATCGGCGAAACTGCGCAATCGCGATATCGGTTTCATCTTTCAATTTCATCACCTCCTTCCTGAATTCACTGCTACGGAAAACGTTCTCATTCCCGCCTTACTCACGAACTCAACAAGCCGCACAGTGGCGGCTGTACGAGCGAAAGAACTCCTCGAAAAAGTCGGACTTGCTGCTCGAGTTGACCATCGCCCCGGCGAACTTTCCGGCGGAGAACAACAACGCGTAGCTGTCGCGCGGGCATTAATGAATCGACCGCGACTTCTTCTGTGCGACGAACCATCGGGTAATCTTGATGGTGAGGCAGCGGCCAGTTTGCACCGACTGCTTATCGAGCTCTCGCAAAGCGAAGGCAGCACACTGATTGTCGCAACGCACAACCGCGAA
>CAZADO010000053.1:0-3658 GCA_964483885.1 uncultured Alphaproteobacteria bacterium
TATTCTCTGTAACACCTACTACCGATGCGGCTGCAGACAACTCAATTTATCATGGTCGCTTGACAAATTTCTGGGATGATGCAACAACTCCGAGTCCTTACTATCAATTCATCTTCATGTGGAATGGTACGTGGTTTATCAGTGGCGGTATGGACTCCATCGAGTTGGTAGACTTTGATGATCAAGATACGGTTCTGGTTACGGTTACCGTTATTGACAGCATTTCAACCCTTGAATGTGACTCTGTCTTCGCCGATTTGGATGTTGATAATATCAATCCAGAATTCTATGATTGGACTGGTATACCAGCCGGAACGAGGGATCCGAATACCGGTTCGACGCCGTCTGTGTGGAATTTGGGCGTGGATAATGATTGCGGTTTCCGGTTTGGTGAAGGCGACACCTTCAAGCTGAAGGTGAAGCTCTCCGAGTCGGTTCACTTTGATGCCGCAGCTTATCCGAATACAGACGGTTCATGGCGTGATCCAGTTACAGGCGAGTGGGATATCACTCGGAACTGGCAAATTTCAGCCATCGACAACATGACAGAAGACCTTCTGATTGTTGGAACTGATACGATAATGGTCTGGCTGGATGAAGTCGTTGAAGATTCTGTCGCGCCCGACTCTTCCTATTATACACTTATCGGGCATTTCGAGAATATTCCGGATGGCTATTGTAATACAAACGTCAATCTTCTCATTCGTGGAGCATGGGATCAGGCTGGGAACCCCGGTCGTTACAACAATCCTGTCTATACGGATGCCTATGAAGAGGATGCCCTTGAAGATACGTCGTTCGCGATTTATATCGTCAACATCGATCCGTTCATTATCGGATGTCCGCTGGTGTGGAATCTGACGGATTCCATCGAAGGCTGGATTGCTCCGGAAGATTTGGATGTCGAGGTGATTGCGAGCATTATCGAAACACCGGAAATCTGGGCTTGTACACCTGGTACGAAACCGGATTCGATTCAGCATATCCGCGGTAACTTCCAGCAAATTACTGATGACCCGAATCCGTGGTTGAATGCTGACTCCGTGGGCGCCTGGTACCTTTGGGCGGATCCAAATGTTTGCGATTCCCTTGAATTCTGGGCACGCGACTACTATTGGTGGATGAAGTCTGACTCCTCCGATTTGGCAACGATCCATTGTGATGGCGATACGCTGGACTTCTGGCTTCGCTTTAATACGTGGGGAGGAGCGTCTGACACCGGTTTCTTCGACGAATGTGTGCAGGTGGATGTCAGCGAACCTGTGTGGCATGCAACAGCGTATGGGGATTCGGCTTGGTCTATTATTCCGCCGGATAGTTGCATCGATCCGCATGATAGTCTTGTTGTGGCAGGACAGTTCTTTGCATATGATTATGATTGTCAAGGCCAGGGCTTGCCGGTACTTACTGACCTGATTTTTGCTGACTTTAGTGGAGTCACCGGTGATCCGGGTGATACATTGATGCCTCCGGATTCCATCAATTATAGTTCCTACCCAGCGTATGGAGTTGCGTACTGGTTTGTTCATCCAGATACAATATTCTATTGTCATGCGGAAACGCTTGCAGTCTTTGACTTGCTCGCTCTGACAGATTCTATTGGGCATTATGATAGGGAACTCTTCTGGCGTGATACGATTTGTTTCCACAGCGATTGCATGCCGCCGATGTTTGACCTTGCAGTCGCGGGTTGCGATACAGACACAGTTCTGACTTCGGGTTGTTACCCACTACCTATATATGGGTATCTGAGCCCCGGCAATCCTATTTATCTCTATGCCTGCTTCCATGATCCGGATACCGATTCGAGTCTTGGAATTAGTCAAATTTGGGCTGATCTTAGTGAGCTCGATATGACGGCTTCAGGCTGGATACCGGCAGAGGATACCTGTTGGCAGGATTCCTTCTATACGGTATGTGGCAAATGGGGTTACACGATTCCTTACGTTCTGAATCAGCCGTTTAATAATCTCGATACAGCTTGGGTTTGGTTCAAGGCGATGGATAACTTTGGCAATGTGGATTCCTTCCATGTTGCGATTGCTGTCATTGATACCCTGCCGCCGATTGTTGACTTCATTTATACAATTGGGGACGACTCCGTCCGAGCCTATGTCACGCCTGCAGACGAACATGTGACGATTTATGCGGATCTCATTCCGGGTGATACCTATATGGCCAGCGGGCCAAAGGACGTCTGGGCGGATCTCTCTCGCTTTATGTGCGATTCCGCGCAGCGCGCAGGTTACGACACGCTCTATGCAGACTTGGTTTATGAAACATCTCCGGGTCAATGGCGTGCCTTCTGGGGTTACGATTCCCTCTATTATGTATCCCTTGGATACACAGGAATTACTCCATTCTTCCTTAATGTATGCGATAGCATTCACATGCCGGATAATCGTGGCCAGTACCTCTGGAATGATCCGATTGGTCTTGATGAAGGTGCCGAAGGACTCTTTGATACCTTGTGGGTGCATGTAACCGACTCGGCATGTAACGTCGGTACTCATTATAATGTCTTTGAAATTAGTGGTGGTGATTCAACGGTTCCCGATGTAGATTCTATCTGGGTTCTTACCAATGTTTGCGATACGACCGTTGGCTTCATCTCTGCCATGCCGCTGGATAGCGGACATATTGAAGTGTGGGCATGGATGGATTCCATGTTCAACGGCTACGAAGATACGCTGCGTATCGATAGTATGCAGGCGGATCTTGCAGGCCTGAATCCAGCTCTTTACGGTTGGACTAATTGGGGTATGCCCGGTCACTATGGCGGATGGCCGGTGTATGGCGCCGCCAATCAACCGAATCATGGCCAAGCCTTCTGGGATCTTGTTATGGACGGTCAAGGCCGTACACGACTGGTCGCGAAGTGGGTTGGTTTGGCAGCCGCCGATGGCATGGGCTGTGGTGATTCCGTTGTGGTACCTGTCAAGAGTATCCGTCAAACCGGTACCCCGGGTAGTCATGGCTACTATCTGGATGTTGAATATGGTCAGGCGTGGGTGGATACAACACGACCGGTTATTACCAGTGTGTTCATCCATTCGCAGGATTACGATTCTGTGATGCAGCATCAGTGGATTACTCCGAATGATACCGTCTATGTAGATGTTTGCATGTACGATACCGTTTGCGCGTTGGATTACGGCAATATTCCCGGTATTGATTACACGATGGATCCGCCGTTCATAACATTGACGGGTGCGTTGGCTGACTTCTTCGATTGGGATGGTGACAGTCTAGCTGATGATTCGGCATTTGCCTTCACCATTCTTAGCGAACAGCTCATTAACAACGTTCACGATCCAATTCAGCCGGGTGATTCTCTGATTTACTTTGCGTGCGTCCGTTTCGTTGGTTATCCAATCACGATTGATACCTGTGATGAAGCTCATACACAGGATAACTTCCCCGGCTCTGCAACCGCTTTCGTTGAAGATTGCATGTCGAATCCGGCTATTCCTGTAACGCAATCGATTACGACGGATGACCGTCCGCCGGAATATGTGCTTTCAGCGGTTCGTGGTGATTACACGTGGGAAACAGGCTTCCCCGGCGATCCGGATCACAATCATATTGATAGTGTACTCGTCCTGCGTCAGGGTATCTATGGAATCGACTACGACAGCCTGATGACTATCTACGTGGT
>CAZADO010000054.1:0-4720 GCA_964483885.1 uncultured Alphaproteobacteria bacterium
GCGGAAGAAGCCTACTATCACGCTCTGTCGGAAAATCCATCCTCCGAGCGACCATATCTTGGCCTTGGTTCGGTTGCGCTCACAGAGCAAAACTGGCAGGCGGCGCAGTACGGTTTCACGGTCGCTGCTATACATGATCCCGGCAGCACGAAAGCGCATTTCGGTCTTGGACTCGCGCTTTCCGCTCGCGGTAAAAAGGAGATTGCCGCCGAAGAATTTTCAAAGGTGTTGGACGAACATCCTGAGCATCCGGAGGCGCTGTTCAATCTTTACAAAATTGCTATGGAGACCGAAAAACCGGAAATCGTAGAGATTCCTTTGAAAACGTATCTTGAGAATCATCCAGACGATACAGACTTTCTGTTCAATTTGGCCGGTTTGCAGTTCAGAATGGGACAGCATGCCAGTGCGGCACAGACTTGTCGCCGCGTTCTTTCTCTGAAACCGGATCATATCGCGGCCAAAGAAGTATTGCAAGAGCTCGAAAAACAGGCATAGATTTCGTGGCAACTCATTTCGTTCTTCAATGGGCGCGGTTGGGTGATTTGTTTCAAACCCGGCCGCTCCTTGCTCGCATTCGCGCAAGAGATCCGAAGGCAACTATTCTTTTGTGCGTGGATGAGATGTATCGTTCTTTGACATCCACGTTTCCCGAAGTCGACAAGGTTATCGGAATTCCTCTACGACATTACTGGGCACTCGCGAAAACTGAACGCAATCTTGAGACTCTCTTCGAAGCATTCCAGAAGTTGCCGGAAATCAGCGGCGCTACAAGACCTGATATTGCGTATGTTCTGAACAACAGCGCTGCCGCCGCGTATTTTGCAAAACTGCTGCACGCCAAAGAAACGCGAGGCTTTTTCAGTTCCGACGATGCGCACGATCCGCCCATGATTTATCTCGATACAATGCTCGCTGACGGAGATGCATCCCCTGCTCACCTCGCTGATCTCTGGGCGGCTTTGGCGGGCGCACCCGTAACGAATATGGATTTCCCAACTAACCTTACATACAATTTTCAGTCATCTCATAAATTTACAGGCAAGACACTCGGGATACTTGTTGGTGCAGGTGATCCGGCGCGAACATGGCCAGCCGAAAGCTGGTGTCAGTTTCTTTCTTTGCTTGAGAAATACCATTCAAATGTCAACCTTCTTCTGTTTGGAACTCAAAAAGACACAGAGTCAGCGACACAAATTGAGCATTTTTATAGCCGCACTTATTTTCAGGTAAATAACCTGACGGGTAAAACAGAGCTGCTTGCTTTAGGCTCGATTCTGAAATCATGTGACCTTGTTATCGGTCCAGATACGGGAGGCCTTCACTATGCGGCAGCGTTGAGTGTTCCGGTTTTGGGGCTCTACTTTGCTGGAGCACGATCCGCCTATACCGGACCTTATGCTGCTTCAGCTTGCGTGCTTGAAGGAAAAACCGAAAGCCTTTCGCCGCTGCCTGAAGATGCTGCACACACCGTAACTGCTTTATTGAGCAGAAAAGATTTGGCACAGGTGACCTTGGTTCCTGAGTTCGTCCTTCGACATCCTGTTTTCGATCACGATGGATTGCTCTATGTAAGTCAGCATGAACAAAACGATATTTCTTCTGATAATCGTGAACATTTTTGGCGTCGCGTGACGTTTCCGTACACACAGAATGAAGTCAAACTGTCGATTATAATTCCTTGCTCTGGGCAATGGCATCTAACAAAAGAATGTCTTGAAGCGATTGCAGAAGAGTGTCAAGAAATTCCGATGGAAATCCTTATCGTTGCTTCGGCTTCTTCAGAAGATAGCGATTCATTACCGGCGCTCTCGTGTTCTTTGAAAATTATTCGCGTTCCACAAGACAGCAGTTTTTCGGAGGCGTGCAATCGCGGCGCGACAGAAGCTAACGGCGAGCTTCTTCTCTTCCTTAACAATGATACGATTCCTAAGAACGGGTGGCTGACATCTCTTTTAAAAAGCTATACCGAAGCATCGCCTTGCATTCTCTCGCCGCTGCTTCTCTATTGGGACGGGCTTGTGCAAAATGCCGGTGTTCGCATTGAGGGAAATTCTATCGAAGAAATCGCTCATGGAACATGGCCAAAACAGCCCGATGACATCCATAAATGCGATGCCGTATCGGCGACAGCCATGCTTGTCTCCAAGGCGCCGTTCCAAAAACTCGGCGGTTTCGATGAGCGTTTTATCAATGGTTATGAAGACCTTGATTTCTGTCTGCGTGAAAAAGAACAGCACATCCATTGCCGAGTCGATACACATGCGAAGGTAAAGCATTTTCGCGGCGCGACTCCCGGCCGATTTCGCTGCGAAGATGCCAACCGCACACGGTTCTTTGAAAAATGGATGCCGCGGGATGTAAAGAACAAGCCGATTGCGTCCTCTATTGCATTCAGCACCAACATTATCACTGATGAGGTACCGCTTGTCATCGTTGTTTGCGCAGAAGATGCTTACACGTCGGGCTCACGAATCCGCTGGGCAGGACCGCTCGCTCGATTGCAACAGGAAAGACTCCTGCGTTCCTATTGGCATGTTCCAAATGACTCGAACGAATCATGGGAATACCTTGAAAAGAATCTTGCCGCAAGCGCTTTGGTGATTCTTCGTCGTCCCCTGCAGTTGTCGCAAAACAACTACAGGCTGCTGGAGCTGATTCAGCGCGCGAAGATTCCGCTTATCGTCGATGTTGATGATCTTGTCATAGATCGATTTTCACCGCGGTCCCCTCGCGGACAAGCGTTGCGTGAATATGAAGAGAGTTTTCAAGCATTGCTCGAATTTGAGAACGTTGTCACTGTGAGTACTCCGGCTCTCGCTGAAAACATGAAACGATATTCAAGTGCCGTACATATTCTTCCAAACACGATAGATTCTCACTGGTGGCCTGAGGAGCAGCACAGAGCTACAAAAACAGACACATTCAATATCGGTTTCTTCGGTTCTCCTGCGCATGGATTGGATTTGGCAAGCATTGCAGAAGCGTTAAAACGATTCCTCGACGAAGAAAAGGGCAAAGCAAGATTCTACACATGGGGTGCTTTTCCGGAAATACTCCGGACGCATAGCGCGATTCGTCAGGGCGGCGCGTTCGTGAATAATTACGAAGTCCACCTTCAAAGGTTAGCATGCGTTCCTCTTGACGTTGCTGTTGTTCCTCTTATGTACACACCCGCGAATCGCTGCCGGAGTGTGATTCGATTATTGGAGCTTGGCTGGTATGGAATTCCGGCCATTTATTCTCGCGTCGGAGAATTTGAGCGACATGTAAAGGACAAGCAGGATGGTCTTCTGACAGGCGAGACAACCGACGAGTGGCTTCGCGCATTGCGTTTACTTCGCCGTGACGCGGAACTCCGGAATACGATTGCAAAGGAAGCACGTTGTACTGCCGAGAAGCAGTGGGTAATCGAAAAGTACATGCATAATTATTTGACTGTCTTGAATAGGATGGGCATCGACCATAAAAGTAAAGCTCGAAAATCGACAAGTGCTCCGCTCGCAGTAATGGAGCAAGCGAATGTCTAAACCAAGCTTTGCATTGAATTCCTTAGCCGATTTTCTCATTGAGACGACATCCGCCGATGAGCCAACGGTTCGTCATGTGCCTTCAGGTATCGCTCTGCACAGCAAACGCGATCCGTGGCGGGAAGCGAACGATATTGCTTCCGACTGGACGCGCGAGTGCGCTGGAAATATTTTATTGTGGGGATTTGGTCTTGGCTACGTCGCGCAGGCTCTTTTGGCGAGGTTGAAGCCCGGAATGCAGTTGTGGATTATTGAGATACATCCTGAGCTTGTTTCCCTTTCTGAGCGACTGCATCCATCGTGGGAATTATGGCATGACGAGCGTGTCAGACTATGTTCAACACAGTCCGCAAGAAAATTGGGGATATATTTTAAAGATATTCCTGAGAATGCGCGAGTTTGTATTCATGCACCGAGTCAAGCCCTGCTGCGATGGAATGGCGGAAGGCTTTCAGAAATTCTCGAAAGCTTAACGCTTCCCGTAAAAAATAGCAGAACTAACGGCAGCTTTGTAGAATCGCAGCGAGAAGCGAACGCGCCTTTTCTTGCAAGCTGCAAAGATGTCTCGGAGTTGTTTCACCTATGGAAGCATGAACCGGTTCTCATTTTGGGTGCAGGGCCATCGCTTTCAAGTGTTCTCGATGAAATCGATTCATGGCCACAACGCCCCCGAATGATTGCTGCGAATGGAGCGCTTCCTGTGCTGGCCAACCGAGGCATCACACCGGATATCAGCATCTGCATCGAGTCACGTGAAAGCGCGCTAACTGATATCGAAAAGAGCGGTTACGTCGGACCGCTTGTTATCTTTCCGGCGGTGAATCATGACTTGCTGCGTACATTCAAAGGCTCGCTCTACCTTACCATTCCCAGTAAAGAACCGGAGAATGTACAAAATAATACTCTGGCCTCGGGAACAGGAACTGTGATGGCTCCGGCGCTCGATTTGGCTGCGAAAATGGAAGGAAATCCTATATTGCTCGCAGGACTCGATCTTGGATGGGAAGAAAATTATTACGCTGCCGGTGCAAATCGAAATTCAGTAAAACCGCAAGCAACTGTTCGAGCAACCGACGTAACCGGTCGCACGTTTTGGACATCACCTGCGTTCGCTGCTTTCGGCGCAGGCTTAGCGTGGATAATTAAACAGCATCAGAAAGCAAATCCAAATTTACGTATTTACGATATTA
>CAZADO010000055.1:0-12670 GCA_964483885.1 uncultured Alphaproteobacteria bacterium
CACTGCTGCCCACGGCACCGCAAGCGCAAACCAGAACGCGAGGTCTTCATAAGGAGCACTGCCGCGCTTTCTAAAGCCGTCAGTTTTGACCTTTACATAGGCGATATCCTCTCCAATCTGCTCGACACCGCGCTTTGTCGCAATCGGGAATCCAATACCGCCATTATCCCGTTCGATGCCTTTCGTCACATTCAACACAAGCTCCGGTGTTGAAAGTCGGCTGTAAGTTTTCGTTTTCGGATTGAAATAGGAGTACGAAATCGGCGGAATCCTCTGCGCACCCGATGCTCTGGGAATCAGCAGATATTCGAACGCCTTCGAGCCTCGCACGCGGTCGTCTTTCCGATGAATATTATCCGTCACTTTCGGATCATACGTTTCAATATCCGGTGGAAAGAAAATCTCCGGATCCGCTAAGGTTTTGATATTCCCTTCACCTGTTATCTTAAATGTTAACATGACCGCTTCGTGTGCGGGTGATGTGTTCTTATCAAGAACGGCGTTAATTTTAAAATCACCAACTGCGCCGCTGAAATCCTCCGGTTTCCCTTCAGCAGGCAAAGGCTTCACGTCTATCGTTACACTGGGAGAATTAATTTCCCTGATTTCCGAGCGCCCCCTACTGAAAAAGGGATCATCAAACATGCCAAAAGGATCGCGCCGCTTTGTTTTCACTTCGACTTGTGTCCGGAGCACCAGCGGCTCAACCGTCAACTCTCCCGTGCCGGTGGGAAATAAGGCTATTTTTTTAAAGACAGCAGCCCGGTATTGCACACCATTAACTACTTCCGTTCGAATCGGTAAATCCCGCGGCAGAGGAAACTCTTCTGCCCAAAATCCTGCTGTCCGGGGCATTCTTGTGATTTCAGGACTGGTGATGGACGAGCGGAAATAGATGGTATAGGTCAGAACGATTTTTTCATTTTGATAGACTTGTTTCTTGCTGGCGCTGACCCGGACGAATGCATCTTCGGTTGTCCCTTTCGCCTGTGCGTTGGGAGCAGGCTGCCCGGAACTGGCAACCTGAATCGTAATCGGTTTGGTCGAATACTGCTTTTTCTTGAACGTCAACGTACTCGGGCCGATTTTTCCCATACCGGGAGTGATTGCGCTGAGGACGTAGGTGTACACCGTCGAACCGGCCATCTTGCCATTAATGATTTGCAGCTCTGTGGAGCGAAAAGGCCCTCCGGCCAATTCCAAACCTGTCAAAGATGGCATAACCGGCACCGGAACACCGGATGCAGCGCCCTTGAGTTCGAGCATCAGTTTCACCTGATCCCCGACCCGAGCGGATGTTCGGTCAACCGTCGCTTGAAATGTTATCTGCGCCAGTGCTCCATTTGCCCAAAACAGTAGCAGTACGACTATCCACCGCATGGGCTACCAGTCCTTTTCTCGCTTTGGACGAGTGGCGACTTTTTGTTTCTTGACTTCTTTCAATGTATTCTGTTCATCCTGCAAGAGAGCGTTCAGCAAACGCTCTGCTTCTTCGGGAGTCATCTCTTTTTGCTGAGATTCCTGAGGTTTCTGTTCTTGCTGCTGCTGTTCTTCCTGCTGTTGTTCCTGTTGTTGGTTGTCCTGCAGCTCTTGTTGCTGTTGATCTTGTTCCTGCTGCTGCTCTTTATCTTGCTCCTGATTTTCCTGCTGCTCATTCTGCTGTTGCTGTTGTTGCTGAGCTTGACTGAGCATACGGCGTGCAAGTTCCAGATTATATCTGGCATCCTCGTCGCTCGGATTTCGCTTCAGAGCTTCAACGTAAGCGGAAATCGCTTCTTCGAATTTCTGTCCCTGATAAAAAGCGTTGCCCAAATTATAAAGCGATGCGGAATTAGCTTCCGTTTCTTTCGGTGATAGCGACAATCCGTACGCCTGCTGCGCCGGTTCGGATTCTCCAAGGCGATAATGAGCATTACCCAGATTATACTCGACGACTCCGGGAGCTCCTCCAGCCTCTTTGGCTTCTTTGTATTTCGCCAACGCTTTGTCATATTCCCCCGCTTTATACGCACGATTTCCTTGAGCAACGAGTTTACGCGCGGATTGGGCGTATGATGACACCGACAGAAATGCAATCAGCAGAGCTACAATAGGAATTTTTAATTTTATACGCAACATCATGCCGCTTGCCTCTCTTGTTCTTCCCGTGGTTTCACGGACTTCCGTAGCCATGATTTCCAAACAAAACCTCGCCGTTCCGAAAGAAAGAATTCTAAAACTAATAGAAGAAAAGCCGGCAATACGAGATACTGGAAACGATGCTCATACGCTGTGAATTTCTTCGCGCTCATCTCCTGTTTTTCCATCGAAGATATATCCGCCCAAATACTTTCGAGTTCTCCGGCGCTCTGAGTTCCGCGCAAATATTGACCGCCTCCCGCTTCTGCGACACGGCGAAGCAGCATTTCGTTCAAATGCGTCAGAATCACGTCTCCCTGTTTGTCTTTCTTATAGCCGGAATGATTGCCGCGAGAATCGTACAGCGGAATCGGAGCACCCTGCTGAGTTCCGAGACCAATCGTATAGATACGTATGCCTTCCTTTGCGGCATCTTCAGCAGCCGTTACGGCTTTCTCTTCGTGATCCTCCCCATCGGTAACTAAAATGAGGACTTTGCTTTTCGTTTCTTCCCGCTGGAAACTCCGGCGCGCGGCGTCAATAGCATCAGCAAGCGCGGTTCCGGGTTCCGGCAGCAAATCCGGTGACATTACCTTAATCAAGAGTTTCACCGCACCATAATCCGTCGTCAGCGGACAATGAATCACCGCTGTTCCAGCGAAAGCCACCAGACCGACACGGTCTCCTTTGAGTCCGCTGATAAATTGAAGGATTTCATGTTTCGCGCTTTCCAATCGGCTCGGGCGAATATCCTCGCAAAGCATACTCGACGAAACATCTAAGCCAATAAAAATATCGATGCCTTCTCGTTTCGCTTCCTCCAAACGTGTTCCGACCTGCGGCCCCGCCAATGCGACGATACCGAAAGCCAATGCAACCACCCAGAGAATATGCTTCCATTTTCGCTTCCGCTCACTATGATCGTAGGCAATGCGTTCCGATAATGCCGCCGAAACAAAAGCATGGCTTGCCGCTTGGCGACGGCGGTTCGTCCACCACAAAAAGATAATAAAAACGCAAAGCCCCGCAAGAAGCCATAGCCATTGTGCGTTTGCAAAACGAATCATGGAAGTTTCCGAAATTGAGTCGAGACGAGCACCATCTCCAGCAGCAAACATAAGAGCGCGAAGCCCAGCCACGGAGAAAAAAGTTCGGCAACATGCCGATATTCAATTACATCGATTTTAGAACGTTCCAATTTATCTATCTGCTGATAAATCTCACGCAGTTTCTTTTCATTCGTTGCGCGGAAATATCGTGCGTTCGTGACCTCGGCAATTTCTCGCAGCATATCTTCATCAATATCGACCGGAATCTGCTGGTAGCGCGTGCCTAAAATTGTCTTCACCGGATACGGAGCGTGCCCGCGTGTACCGACGCCGATAGTGTAGATTTTTATATTAAGCGCAGCAGCAGCCTGAGCGGCTGTGACCGGATCAAGTTCTCCGCGATTATTCTGTCCATCGGTCAGCAGGATAATCACTTTACTTTTCGCGGTGGATTCCCGCAAGCGATTGATTGCCGTACCCATCGCCATTCCAATCGCGGTGCCATCTTCGACCATCCCCATCTCGACATCGCTTAAAAGACTCAGCATGACAGGATAATCTGTCGTCAGTGGGCATTGCGTAAAACTTTGCGCGGCGAAAGGAACCAAACCGATTCGATCCGTTTGACGTCCCTCTACAAAATCGCGCGCAACGATTTTCGCGGCTTCCAAACGATTAGGTTTCAAATCCTCCGCCGCCATAGACGTCGAAGTATCGAGGCATAGAATAATGTCGATACCTTCCGTCTTCTTTTCCTCTTCTCTATCAAATTCTTGCGGTCGGGCAAGTGCAATGATCAGCAGAATCATCGCGGCTATGCGCAGTACAAAAGAGAGATGGCGCAATCGAACTCGCAGACTTCGTTTCGTTCCCTGTAACAAACGCAAATCAGGATAACGAAAATCGGATTCGCGCTTGCTCCGTCGCCAGATGTACGACACGATGAAAACCGGCACAAGCAAAAACAGCCAGAAATATTCGGGATTCGCGAACGTCATGCCGCAACTCCCATCGCTTGTGCTTCATCACGCTCTTTCGTTTCCTGCACAATCGTGAACGCGCTCTCCAGATGCTCCGCACAGTTCTGCCATTCAGGAAGATATTTGGCGAATTTCACTAAATCCGACTCCCGTAAAATCGGCAAACCCTGGTACATTAATATCTGTGGATAAAAATCGCGACTCAATTCCTGCTCAAGATCCCATGTTGTCATTTCAAGTGCAGGGAATTCATACCGACGTTCCAAATATCGCCGTAGAATCTCGGAAATCTCCGTGTAGAATTCCCGGAGCATCCCTCGTTCAGGATATTTATTATCCCGCAATGCGATGAGTTCTTGAAGCGCAAGTTCGTGCGCGGGCAAAATAATTTCAGGCGCTTTATATTTTTCAGGTTGCTTTTGTTTCCGGTATTTCCTATAGAAATAAATCGCTGCAGCGATTAGCAGTAATCCTAAAAGCCAAGGAGTCCATGCCAACACATCCCGGATAGTCCACGGCAACGAGCGCGGCCCTTTAATCGGCTGAGGAACACTTGCGGTGTCAGGCAGAACGGAAACAATTTCGACTTGAGTGTGCTTCGTAAAAAGCGTCTCGCGGGAGTTTGCGGAATGGAGAATCACTGGCAAGGGGGGGAGCAGATATGTTCCGGTATCATACAGGGCAAGGTTGAAAACACGTTCTTGCGGAAGCATCCCCGATGAATCAATCGAAATCAGTTGAAACGCGAGGGAATCGGACAGAAAATGCGGCCACTCGATTTTCGCACCGGTTTCATCCTTAACCGTGACTTTCAGTTGAAACAAATCTCCAATACGAGCGGATGCGGGTTCCAATTTCGTTTCCACTGTCGCCGATAAACACACATTCGCGACGAACAGAAACAATACATGCAACATTGAACGTTTCACTGTTCGCGCAATCATCGCCTTCTCCCCCGCCCTTTGAAGAATTTTACCAGAGGAGGAATGTAAGGCTCATTGACCGGAAGCGAAATAAAATCCACTCCGACTTTCTGAAAACTCTTTTTCAGATTCGTTTGCCACAATTCGAAACGCGTCTGAAGTTCTCGGCGCACACGCCGGTCGCTTGTATTCACCCAAAACGGCGTGCCTTTTTCTGCGTCGTGAAGTCGGACAAGCCCGACATCCGGCAGCAGATATTCCCGCGGATCAAATACGTGGACGCCGATTAAATCATGCTTGCGTCCCACAATACCCGCGGCTTTCTGATAATCCTCTCCCAAGAAATCACTAATCAAAAACGCAATACTTCTTTTTTTCTCAACGCGATTGAGATATTCCAGAGCCATCTTAATATCCGTCCCCGAGCGCTCAGGCGTAAACGCATAAAGCTCTCGGAGAATTCGCAGAATATGTGTCCGACCCTTTTTCGGAACGACGAATTTCTCGATACGATCCGTAAACAGAATCAATCCGACCTTGTCATTATTCTTGAGAGCCGAAAACGCCAAGACAGCCGCCAGTTCGGTAGCCATATCCACCTTCATCTGCTGGCCGGAACCGAAATGTGCGGAGCTTGATACATCGCACAACAGCATCACAAGCAGCTCGCGCTCTTCCTCGAAAACCTTAATAAATGGATGCCCCATGCGCGCGCTGACATTCCAGTCAATCGTCCGAACATCGTCGCCCATCTGATATTCGCGCACTTCGGCAAAATCCATCCCTCGCCCTTTAAAAACGGCGTGATACTCCCCGGATAGAACTTCATTGACGATGCCTTTCGTCTTGATTTCTATCTGCCGAACTTTTTTTAGAATGTCACGCGTTTCCATATGAGGCCTGATTTAATATGCCGGGCACGCGGGACGCATGCCGCGGCAAGTAATTGTCATTCCCATTACAAATGACTGTCATTCCCGCGAAAGCGGGAATGACATTTAGGTGCTTAGTCCCCCCGTAAACAGGGGGAGATTTACGGAACTTCGATTCGATTGAAAATTTCGCGGACGACCTTCTCCGAATCGACTTCCTCGGCTTCAGCTTCGTAGGTTACGGTCACGCGGTGCCGCAGTACATCCATCCCCACAGCGCGTATATCCTCTGGAATGACATAGCCGCGCTTGCGTAGAAACGCATGGGCACGCGCTGCTTTAATCAGATAAATCGAAGCCCGGGGAGATGCGCCATACTGAATCAGAGGCGCTAATTCCGGCATCTTATACTCTGACGGCTCACGAGTCGAGAAAACAATATCCAGAATATAATCCTCGATTTTAGGATCGACATAAATCTTCTCGATTATCTCACGCACATTGAGAATCTCTTGAGGAGTGATGACCGGTGTGGGTGCTGCCGTATTATTCCGCGAATACTCGCGCATAATGAGCACTTCTTCTTTGCGGCTGGGATAGTCGATCTTGATTTTCAACATGAAGCGATCCACCTGCGCTTCGGGAAGCGGATATGTGCCTTCCTGCTCGATAGGATTCTGGGTCGCCAGAACCATATAGGGTTCGTCAAGAGGAAACGTCTCCTCGCCAATCGTCACCTGCTTTTCCTGCATAGCTTCAAGCAGCGCAGATTGCACCTTGGCAGGAGCCCGGTTGATTTCATCCGCGAGAATGAAATTCGCGAAAATCGGCCCTTTCTTCGTATAGAAATTCCCGTCTTTCTGATTGAAAAACAATGTCCCAATCAAATCAGCGGGCAGAAGATCCGGAGTGAACTGAATTCGCCGGAATTTCGCCTGAATCACTGTCGCCAACGTTTTAATCGCGAGGGTCTTCGCCAGCCCCGGCACTCCTTCGAGTAAAATATGCCCACCGGAAAAAAGGCCGATGAGCAAGCGTTCAATCATCTGCTTCTGGCCGACGATAATCTTTCCTACCTCGGCCTGTATGCGGTCAACAAATTCTGCTTCCCGCTCCACGATTTGCGTGAGTTCCCGAATATCCTCGTCCATTTGTCTCCTAAAACCTTCCTAAAAGAGATGTAGAATCCGTCTAATCGCTTTATTTACACATAATAACTTTAAAAAGTTCCAACGGCTGGGTGTTTATAACGTCGAGTAAAAAATCGCAAAGCACTAATAAACAATGACCCCCGGGCGAAACCCGGGGGCAAATATCATAATTAAGAGGTATCCTTAGGATGTGAACCGAGGTTGTACCCGGTGAAATGAACAGAGAGAAGTCTTCTATTCTGGGGGGGAAGTGCCTGAATCAGGAGTTCCGGAAAGAGAATCCGCCGAACCCTGAAGCATTGTGTTTAATTCCGGGATTTCGTTGACATCCTGGCCGAGGTGACTCAATTCCCAGCGTGCATCTTTAACAAGCGGATCCTCGGGATATTTTTCCAAAAATGTCTCATAAGCCGTGCGAGCTTTATCTAAATCATCCAAATGATTAGCATAAAGATACCCCAACATGAACAAGCATTGGGGAGCCTGGCGGGATTGCGGATACTTGTTCACCAACGCTTCATAAGACTCGACAGCAGCCGCGAAGTTATTTTCTTCCTGATATTTCTTCGCTTGCTCAAAAAGCTGGCGTTCATCCATCCCCTTGCTGCAGCCGACGATCAGAACAGAAAAGCAAATCGCGATGGTGAGTATTCCGACAGGTAATGTCAATCTCATTGCCCCGCTCCTTAGTTATATCCATCGCCCGAAACGGCGAAATCCGGGAAAACAGCCTCAATTATTGAAATATAAAACATAAAAATACAAAAATCAAGTACTTTTTTTCTGAAGCGGGAAGTACACCGTGAACGTCGAGCCCTTCCCCTCTTCCGAATGAACCAAAATCGTCCCGCCATGATTCCGCGCAATCTGAAGAGAAACAGTCAATCCCAGTCCCGATCCGGTAGGTTTTGTTGTAAAAAAGGCGTCAAAGAGCTTTTCCCGATTGGCTTTAGGGATGCCGATGCCCGAATCTGCCACCTTCATTTCAATCTGATCCCCCTGAACGCCTGTTTCTACCCACAATTGTCCTCCATCCGGCATCGCGTGAACCGCGTTTCGGAAAAGATTCAAGAGGACCTGACGTATCTGGTCTGAATCCGCCCAGACTGCAGGCAGATTTGGATCAAGTTTCTTTTTGACCGTGATGGCTTCTTCATCAATCTCTTCCGACATCATCCCAAAGGTCTGAAGTATAATTCCATTCAAGTCCGTCGCTTCAAAACGAGGCATTGTGGGCCGAGTGAATTGCAGAATCTCCGTTAAAATGCCTTCAAGCCGGCGCACTTCATCAACAATAATCTGCAAACGCGCGCGATTTCGATCATCAGGTGTCAGGGAATTTAAAACAGACCGGGCAAATCCACCGATGGCTGTCAAGGGATTACGGATTTCATGAGCGACCGACGCTGCCACTTCACCTACAGCCGAAAGTCGTTCCGTCCGCACCAGTTTATCCCGGCTTTCTTTCAACTCACGGTTCGCTGTTGTCAGCTCCTGAAGTTTGTCTTCCAAACTCGCGCGCAGGCGCGAGCGCTCGAACGACAGAGCAGCGCTGTTTGCAAAAACCCGCAACCGCCGCAAATCGTCATCACTAATTGATCTTTGTGTAATAAAATTATCCACTAAAAGTACGCCTAAAACCGTATCACGCGAAATCATCGGAACAACCGCAAACGATGAAATATCATATTGTTTCCGAAAATCTTCCGGAACAATATCTGAAGCTTCTTTGTTATGGATAATCGCATTTTCTTTCAAAAATACCGCGCGATAAAATACTCCCGCCTTTTCATCCACATGCATGGATAAGCGCTTGGCATACTCTGCCATCGTCTGCTGCTGAGAAGGAAAATCCGCTTGGTAATTGCGAATCAAATCCGGAAGTGAAACACTTTTGGTGGATAACTCCGACCAAATCCGCGCGGCCTCATCCGGTGACGTCGGTCCGATTCCCGCCACGCCTTGCAGTGTCGCTTCATCCTCATCATACATGAGAATGAACGCTCGGTTGAAACCGAGACCTTGACCCGCCGTCACGCCCGCTAAAATAATTGCCCACACGTTTTGAACATCCACAGCACTCTGGAGTTCATCGCCGATTTCGGAAAGAATCTGCAATTCCATTACACGCTGTCGCAGCGATTCTTCCGTTCGTTTGCGTTCAGTGATATCTCGTGCAATTCCGACCGCGTGCCACTGACCTTTGACTTGAATCGATGATAGTGAAAGTTCTATCGGGAATACTGTTCCGTTCTTTCGAATCGCTTCCAATTCACTTGTCGTCCCTACAACGTTTCCTTCTCCCGTCTTCCGAAAATTCTTCATTCCTTTCTGATAATCCTCAAAATACTTTTGAGGCGCGAGAAACTGATGTAGTTCCTTGCCGATAGCCTCCTGATTCGTGTAGCCGAAAATTTCTTCAGCCGCGGGATTCCAGTAGGAAATATTTCCGTTTTGATCCAACATAATAATCGCATCATTAGCCGTGCTCGTAATCGAACGGAATCTTGCCTCACTCTCCCGTAGAGCTTCCCCCGATTGTTTTTGTTCGGTAATATCTCTCACGATACTTTGATAAATCCGGCGTCCTCCGACTTCCAATACGACTGCGGAAATATCGACATAGATTTCGCGGCCATTCTTACGTCGCAACGGCGCGTCTTCAAAACGATTCTTTCCCGCCGCCTTGGTCGCTTCAATGCGTTCAATCGCTTGAGGAATATGCATGGGTTGTCGCAGGTCAAGCGCTGTCATCGTTAACAGTTCTTCCCGGGAATACCCCGTCAATTCCTCCGCGCGCAAATTGACTTCCATAAACTGATATGTTTCCGGATCAATCAGAAAGATAGCATCATTCGCATTTTCCGTTAAAGCACGATAGCGTTCCTCCGAATCCCGAACCTGTGATTCCAGACGACGTTTTTCAGTGACATTCCGCGCAATACCCAAAATACCGATGGGTTTAGCCATTTCAATAAGTGGATTCGCGGTGACAGCCATAATTAAATCTCGCCCATCCTTGTGACGAATTACGAAGTCATGACTGATTCCCCGCTTCGCAATCAATTTCTTCATGTCTTCTTCGACCGATGCGCGTTTGTCTTCGGGCACCAAGTCATAAAAGGATTTTCCGATTAGCTCACTCCATTCATAGCCAAGATTATCCAGACTCTGACGGCTGACAAACGTGATATTCCCGGTCAAATCGAGCTGGAAAATCAAATCGCTGACATTATCGACCAGCGTTCGATACCCCTCCTCGGATTTTTCAAGCTCACGTTCCAGATTCACCTCTTCGATGGACAGAGCAAGCTGCGCCATGAAAAGTTCCAGCATATGAAGAATTTCTTCACCCGGATGACTTTCGCTGACCGGTTCTTCCAGACGAGCGATTCCGATGATACGTCCATCCTGCCCTCGAAGCGGCACCACCACAAAAACCAAATCGCCTGTTTCTGTATCTTCGGATGAACGCGGCTCGCTAAAAATATGCGCCCCACCATGCTGATTCTCATTGCGAAGCATCACTGCCATTTTATGATAACAGGCTTTCAAGCCTCGTTCCGAAAGCGTTTCATCTTTACGAGCTGACGCCCAGCCAACTTGAATCGACTGGTTGACGTAAGGTTCCAACAGAATCTTTGCTCGTTGAAAAAATTTACCCGAAATCAATGCATCGGCGGCAATAGTCAATTTCTCGTCAATGTCTCTGGCGGCTAAAATACTCGGAGAAACCTGAAATAAATGCGCGAGATGATCCTTCATCACTGTGATTTCGCGAGTTTGTTCCACAACTTTCTCGCGAAGCCGAAGATTCAATTCCCGCAGCTCTTCCTGGAAAGCGCGATTTTCTCGAATGAGCCGTTCGCGTTCGAGAGCGCTCTCGACGACACGGAGAAATTCATCGAGATTGACAATCGGTTTTTCGAAATAAAAGAAAACGTCATACCGGATAGCTTCAATCGCTTCTTCCAACGCTCCGCCGCCGGATACGATAATGATGGGAAGATTCGGATGTTTTTTCCGAATTCTCTCGATAAGATCAAGTCCGGATAGTCTGGGAAGTCGCAGGTCAACAATGACAAGCTGGAAATCGCGGCTGTCCACCATCGCGTCGGCTTCAAATCCGTCGCACGCTTCCTCGATTTCGAAATTCTGCAGCGAGAGAACGTGACGCATAATCGTGCGCGAGGGCGCATCATCGTCGACAATTAATACGCGCCGAAACGCTGCATCCTTTTTAACTTCCCCTACAGTCATGAGCTTTCTCCAACTTGCGTACAATCTCGCAAATAACTCTAACCTTATATTTTACAATATTACATACAAAAAAGCAAATCCAAAGCAAGTGTCCCGACCCGCATTTAGATTTCCCTTGTATTTCGCCTGAAAGTCGTGTATATTATGGGTGGTAACTTAGAGCTGAGTTTTTCGGGGAGGTTATCATGAGCGAATCCTTTGCCTGTTTTATAATTATGGCGAGAGATTCGCTTTTTCTATTATAGTCAATAGAGGAGCGCAATGAAGAAACAAGGATTAAATCTGGTAATCACTCTTAGTTTCATTCTGTGTACGAGTCTTCCGGGATTCGCGCAGGATTGGGCGCCGGTGGCCGGGATGACAGACTATTTCCTTGAAATGAACGCACTTCCCGGTTCCGATACTGTTGTTGTTTCTACGAACCAGTCAGGTTGTTACTGGACGGGAGACTTGGGTGCAACATGGCAGACGCTACCCACTCCAGGACAACCGCGCTCCTTTGAGATCTTTCGACGGAATAACACTATGGAAATGATTATTTCAAGAAGTGAGCGTCCATATCTAAGACGTAGCACGGATATGGGCGTATCTTGGGAACCAGCCGCCGAGCAAATACCGGACTACAGATCTCTTCAGCTTCTTTTGGATTCATCTGGATGGTTGTGGGCTTTTAAGCGGTATCAGCTCTACTTCAGTGATGATTTTGGTCTGCACTGGGATTCCATAGAGGCGCCAGGCACTTCTGAAATGGAGGATATGTGGATTTCACCACAGAATCCATCCGTAGTGTGGCTAACAGAACACAATTCACTTTATTTCAGTGAAGATAGAGGCCAAAGTTGGTCATTGATACATTTGAATGGACCTTTTGCAGGAATCGAAGGAAATCCGCAGAATCCCTATAGCGCTATCGCTATCTTCCTGATGGATTCGATGTGTTGGAATCATGGTGATGGAGTGTGGCAGCGTATTCCTTTTCCTTTAACTGGGACTAATGGAGATGTTGCTTTTTTAGGTAATGATTCGACTCGGTTACTGGCAGTTCGAAGTGGTTCGCTGGTTGATAACATCATGCTTTCCCAAGATACTGGACAAACATGGCAAGTCTATGAAGGGCAATTTTTAAGCTCCTCGGGGATAGGTATCGAAAGGCTCGATCCGTTTAGTGAAAAGCTTGCCGTTCGTCTTACAGCAGGCGCTCTTATCGGGAACTCAAACTGGGGAGAGGTATGCTGGGTGAATGCAGGATCAGATATTGGTATATGTGTTCTCTCACAACATCAGATCGGCCTAATTTGGGGATGGACAAGTTCAGCA
>CAZADO010000056.1:0-2919 GCA_964483885.1 uncultured Alphaproteobacteria bacterium
CCACACTCGTCAGATTAGCTTCCATGTTGTTGTTATACTCACCCGCTCCTTCACTGCCGCAATACCAACTCGTTGAATCCGAATGACAATTGCGCTGACTGCGATGCCACAAATCCCTCGTGCCGCTGTGTGTCCAAAGTACTTCTCCCTCTTCCATATCATCGCAAAGCCCAACCGCACCGATACTCACGTAGAAACTATCAGCAAACTCATAAACACCATCCGTGAGTACGGCATTCATGAGCGCAAAATGAGGAACGGGACACATTGGATCAATTTCAAACAAGAAAGTTCCATCACCCGTCTGTTCGGACGGAATGACTCCAATCGTAAACGTATTGTCAATGAAGTTGATGTAAGTATCGCTGGATGTCAGAACAACTTGAGCGTTCTCAGCTTCCATCAAACCATCGTTGCGGATGGTTACCGTCAAATCAACACTATCGCCCGGTTCGGGAAAGCTATGGTCGATGAAATTCACCGCGCTGTGCGAAGCATACGCCAGCATTGGAGTCGAAATAACAATCCCGATGGTTGCAGGGAAAATATCCAGCGCATCATTCGTGATTTCCAAATCGAAACGGCCGCCAAGGCTATTTGTGCACGTGTCATCAATTTCAAACGTCAGAAAATCCGTAACGGTCGTTTCCTCGCCCGGATTCAGGTCGCCAAAGCCGCTGTTCTGTCCCGAAATCTGGAGGAAAGGATCGTTATCTGTCACAGTCGCAGAAACTCCTGTTGCACTCAGAGTTCCCAAATTTTTCACTGTCAAAGAAAGAACGACGGTTTCATCGGGTTCTAAGAAACCGTTCGCATTCTGGTCCGCAAAATCATATTCTGAGACTACCAAATAGCTTCCCGCAGATGTTACGGTCGATGTGCCTTCGAACGGCAAAAAGTTATGCGCAGTGATGGTCACATCTATTGTGCCCGGAGAAACCGGCGCAATCGAAAATGATGCTTGCCCTGCGGCATTCGTCGCGGCAACTTCGTAAACATCATCTTCCATCATGACGCACACTCTCGCTCCCGGAATGGGAACGCCACCTGCATCTTCAACTGTCACCATGAAGAGTTGCGTGCCAGTCAAAATATCTTCCGGGAAATTCGCTGTGATACTTCCCGGAATATCCGTCCACAGCGGCATCTCCGGTTCTCCGAGTAAATTCAATTGATATTGATGCCAGCGATAGACATTTTCCGTGTGTGAATAAGGAATGTAATACGCTTTCGCCGCCGCTAAAGCTAAACCCGGCTGTACTAAATTATCGTTGAAAATGGACGAGAAGAATCGCCGGTCAATGATTTCACTATATCCCCAACCCGGATTTCCCGGCGAACCCCAACCATAGCGCGAATTTCCAACGAAACCGATGCCGCCGCCATTGGGATTGGTGACAAAATGCTCCGCGATACAATTATAATCGAACGCCGCCGCCCAGCAGCCAATCGAAAAAATTATCCCATACTTGCCCGGATTATAAAGACTATCCATGTCACTGCGATAAAGATAACCTGAACCCGCACCCATGACGCTGTAGTTGGCATGTCCCGCATGATTTAGAAATGATCGACCATCCTCGATAGCATCCAAAACCGATGCGCGTGATTCATTCCCGTTGTGTTCATAGAGCTTAGTAATCGGATCGAACCTCGGCGGCATGGACTCCTCATCAATCAGGTCCTTCAATAATCCCGAATTAGTGTACGGATTCTCCCAGAGAATTTCCGCAAAGAAGAGAGCGTTTCTCTGGTAGGTAATGTCCGGAGTCTTTTCGTAGGTGAGAATTTTATTGACAAACGCTTCCGCTTCCGTCGTATTTTCGACAGGTGCGCGGCCAACAAATATCTCCGGCATCAAATCCACGTCATCATCCACTTCGCCGAAAATCGAATTGGCGTTGGCGTCCCAGTCGCCATCTAATGCGGCATAGTACAAATCGGCGCTGAGTTCATTTTCATCCGTATATAATCCCGCTTCGCAGTCCATCGCCCAGGCAATTCTATCGGGAACGATATTCACATCGCCTCCAAGCAGTAGCCATTGAATCCCCCAATCCTCATATTTATCTTGCAGGAAATGGCGAATTTTCTCCTGCGAATCCCGTCCCGTATAGTTGGCGTAAATCCATTCAGTTGTGACCAGCGTATCCGGAATTCCTTTTTTACGTTTCCATTCCAACAGCGGCTCAAAAGCCGATGACAGACTACTGCTCGTAATAATCACATATGCTTTTAGCTCGGAAATATCACGCAACTCTCGCGGCGGCATAAATTCACTTTCGGAAAGCACCCCCGCTATTTTTTGAACAGCAGGTGTTGCTCTGCGCATAGAAGGCTGTACAGAATATTCCACATTCAAATTCAGCTCGGTTAGTAAGCGCAATTGTTTCGACGCCGGTTTATACTGAACCGGAAAAACTCGAACCGTCAATAGCGTAATTTCTCCGCAAGCTGCAAAATGCGGTGCATCCGTATCAACGACCTGAGCCGGATACCAATCGTCTGAAGCATACGTATTCACATCCGGAGCAACGAAAGCAACGTCGCTTTCCATCGACAAAATTCGCGGCGCCTGCGCTGGAAACAGATGATAGTCTCCATCCATCGGTTCAAACTTCAGTTGAACGACGTTGATACGCTCCACGACGGCTCCGGCAGGCAAAGCGATTTTGAGCTGCGAAACCGGAAGCTGCGGTTTTCCGATTTCGTCGGAAATTTCTCCGTCCTTCAAATAGACAGCATCGAATCCATCCATCTCCTTGAAAATAAAATCGGAAGCCTGAAAGCTAAAGGTCGCTGTCTGCGTTTCCGCGGCAAACACAGCCGGACCCATGATGACAGCTAAAAGACAAATGACGATTACTTCTCGCAGCGTTTTCATTCTCTCTCCTCGTACAATTCCTATCGAATAATCAC
>CAZADO010000057.1:0-7517 GCA_964483885.1 uncultured Alphaproteobacteria bacterium
CAATTCTTCCGGAAGAACGAAATCATCGGAGGCGGTGATGTATCGCTGAGATTTTTCGGTGAACGAAAGTAGCCGATGCGACTGAAGTTCCTCCGCCGCCAGACGGGAGAGATCGAGGACGTCGAAGTTGAACGAGGCGTGTTCGGAGACCGATGCGTGTCCAAGCCCGAAAATAATCATCTCGTTACTCTTGCGAGCACGTGAAATACCTTCTCGGGCGGCTCGGCGCAGTTCGGGAATTGATTTTGGATCGCGACTTATCCGAGCATAGGCCGCGGAAAGCACTTCAGGCGTCAGGGCTTGCTTGGAAACAGAATCTTCGGAAGCCCGGTAAAGCTCAGCGATAAAGCGGCGCAATTCGACGTCGCTCCAATGCTCGGCAGAACCCGCTTCCCGCAGGATGGAATTCAAAATCTCTCGAATCTCGTCCAGAGCGTTTGCATCGACATTATGACCGGCAAGGTGCACACGAAGCGGCATGGATTATTCACTTATTTGTTGACGAATTTTATTGACGAGTTCATGAGCGCCGCGAATCGGCTCCGGCAAACGATAGCGTATGGCTGAACGCAATGTCCAGTCGATAGCCTCGAGTAGTGTAATTTTATGACCGATAGAAATATAAAGCGGCGCGACGCCTGTGCGCGTGCGCAAGACGACGCCGATGTCTTCATCTTCAAAGCGTAAGGGCGTTTGCGAACCTCGACTTTTTCCGGGTTCTTCATGTTCGCCGAGTAAACGACTTTTAGCACACCCGATGGAAGGACAATCCAACGCGACTCCTAAATGGCAGGCGAGTCCGAATCGTCGCGGATGCGCGAATCCTTGCCCATCGCAAAGAACTAAATCCGGTTTTCGAGACAGTTTCTCGAACGCAGGTAGAATTAAGGGAAGCTCGCGAAAACTGAGAAAACCGGGAATATAAGGGAACGAAAGAATACTCTGGAACGTAGTAGAGTCGAGAACGTTAAATGTCTCCGCATCACACACGACGACACCGCCAATACCCCAATTGGATTTCAAGTTAAACGATACATCGACCCCGGCAATCGTCTTGATCTGTGATGGGAGAGGAGCAATTCGGACCCGTTTTCTTAAGGTTTCTTGAAGTTGCTTGGCTTCTGTGGGGGAAGAGGCATAAATGGGATAACCGGAATCCTGTTTGTGATGTGCTATATAAGAGTTAGACATCATCTCCAATTTGAAATTCGTTTTCAGAATGAAGAATATTAAATACGGCGGATTATAGAATTGAATGTGTTATAATGCCTAATGGCTGTAACGCCAGAAATCATCATAATTCCATTATTAACAACTTATTAGTAAATTATTATAATAGCGCAACTTCATCATTTTCAAATGAAATAATCACAATAATGACGAAAGCCGTTTTCTAAAGTACTTTCTAAAGAAACCGCTTGATTTTTAATGCAAAAGGTTGTATATTTCGCGATGCAAAAGACAGGTTATCAGCCACCGGAGTTGCGAATGCTTCGATAATTGGCCCCCCACGATTATCAAGCTCCGTTTTCACCGGTGGTTTTTTTTCGTGTCGCCGGGGTGGTGAAATTGGTAGACGCAGGAGACTCAAAATCTCCCGGGGCTTGGCCCCATGCCGGTTCGAGTCCGGCCCTCGGCACTTGTGCTCGCCCCGCAAATTTATGCGGGGCTTTTTTATGCCTGTAAAGGAGGTAGCTGCTTACAAGAAATGCTGCAGAGCGGATGTTTCTATGATGTTATAGCAATATAACAGATTTTTACTCAAATTCAAGGCATTCTTCTTTTCCTTGACAATGGTACGCGAAATTCGTAAAATTAGATATGTCAAATAACTACCGCATAGCCGGTGTGGATATCGAAAAGGGAGATGCGGCGGCGAAAGCCATCGCCGCATTGGCTAAAACGACCTTCACTCCTTCCGTACTGCGCGGACTTGGTCACTTCGGTGGGTTTTTCAGGCTCCCGGATATAGGGCCTGTGAAACCCGTTCTCGTAGCCAGTACCGATGGTGTCGGCACCAAGCTGCTCCTCGCGAACAAACTTGACCGTCTGAGTGGCATAGGTGAGGATCTCGTCAATCACTGCATCAATGACATCTTGGCTTGCGGAGCTTTGCCCCTCTTTTTTCTGGATTATATGGCATTCGGTAGTTTGGATGTCAAAAAGGTCGAAACCATCGCCTCGGGATTGACCCATGCTTGTCGGGCAAGCGGTGTTAGTCTTATCGGGGGTGAGACGGCTGAGATGCCCGACTTGTATCAAAAGTCGGACTTCGATCTTGCAGGAACGATTATCGGCTGGGTAGGGGAGGATGCGATTATCGACGGGAGTCGCGTGGAAACCGGAGATATCCTGCTCGGATTGCCGTCCAATGGTTTACACACAAACGGATATAGTCTGGTGCGCAAGATTTTCGCTGACCAGCTTGAGACGGAAGACTTGAGCAAAATAGATTCGGAGTTGGGTGAATCAGCGGCAGATGCGTTGTTGAAGCCTCACCGTTCTTATCTTGAACTTGTACGCCCTTTATTGGAGCAGGATTTCCTTCATGCCATGGCTCACATTACAGGCGGCGGTATCATCGGAAATGTTTCACGTGTTATCCCGAAGGGATTGCAAGCTGAGATAGACTGGAATTCGTGGCCGCGATTGCCTATCTTTGAAAAAATTGCGACAGCAGGAAAGATTACGGAAGACGAGATGCGGCGCGTTTTCAATCTGGGTATTGGATACATCTTGATTATTCATCCGGACGCAGAAAAAACGGTGATGGAACAATTACTTGCTCAAGGTGAAAGAGTTTTCTCCATAGGTCGGGTGGTCGCGTGATTTTCATTGGCGCTATAATTATCGGCTACGGCATCGGAGCCATTCCGACCGGCATACTTTTCTGTCGCATTCTCAAGGGAACCGACCCGCGAAGCATTGGCTCCAAAAGTATGGGAGCAACGAATGTCGCGCGCGTGATAGGATATAAGTGGGGCGTAGTTGTACTCCTCATCGATATTTTGAAAGGCTATTTGCCGGTCGTGTTGCTTGCGCCCATCATGTTTGCGCCGGGTCAACTTGAGCTCGGAAGAGTACTAATAGGCGCAGCGGCGGTCAGCGGGCATGTATGGACAATCTTCGCCGGATTCCGCGGCGGCAAAGGCGTCGGGACAACCGCGGGAGTGCTGCTGGCACTGGATTGGTCAAGTGTGTTAGTTTGTCTGGGGATTTGGCTTTTTATCTTCATCGCTTTTCGTATTGTTTCGATAGCATCTATGGGTGCTGCGATAGCGTTTCCGATGCTGGTCTGGCTTTGGGGCGGGCGATCTTTGGAGCTGAAAGTCGCAAGTATCGTCTTCGCACTGTTTCTGATTTATACGCATCGAACCAATATCGCTCGGCTTATTGCAGGAAGCGAATTCTCGCCATTCGATAGAGAGACGCCATGAATATCGCTTGCTTAGGCGCTGGGAATTGGGGAACGACACTGGCAATTCTGCTTGCGGAAAAGCGGTTTTCCGTTCACCTTTGGGAATATCACAAAGATTTAGCGGAAGAACTTGCGAAGCATCGAGAAAATCGTCTCTATCTTCCCGGGATGAGACTACCGGATTCTATCGTAGTGACGCACCGATTGGACGAGACTCTCCAAGATGCCGACATGATCCTTCTTGTCGTTCCTTGTCAGGTGGCGCGTTCTGTTTGCCGTCAGGTAGCGGCATCCCCGCTGCATGCGCGTTTCCTCGTCAGCGCGGTAAAAGGAATCGAACTGAAATCTTTGAAACGTGTTTCGCAGATTGTCGCGGAAGAATTGCCTGCTGAAATAAGTTATGGTGTTTTATCCGGACCCAGCCTCGCGAATGAAGTGGCAAAGAAACATCCGGCGTCCGTCGTGATTGCTTCGCAGTATCTCGAGACGGCACAGAAAATGCAGGAAGTATTTTCCACCCGCTTTTTCCGTGTTTATGCCAGTGCAGATGTAATTGGAGTTGAATTGGCGGGAGCCTTGAAGAATATCATAGCTCTGGCCGCCGGAATTTGTGACGGTCTGGAACTTGGGATGAATACAAAAGGAGCGTTGATTACGCGTGGACTGGTTGAAATTGCCAAGTTGGGAGAAACTCTTGGCGGAAAGCGCGTTACGTTCGCGGGTCTCTCGGGCATGGGAGATTTAATCACAACCTGCAACAGTCCTATCAGTCGAAATCATCGTGTCGGTGAAGCGCTGGCGAAGGGACGGAAATTGGACGAGATTCTGGATGAAATGGTCATGATTGCCGAGGGAGTTCCGACAGCACAAGCGGCTCTTGAATTAGCTCAGCGCCACGGCATCGCTATGCCGATTACGAAAGCGATTTGTCAGGTTCTTTTCGAAGGAAAACCGCCGCGTCAAGCCGTCGAAGAGCTGATGTTGCGAAAATTGAAAGTAGAAGACTAACAATTAGGATATTTTGCATGCAAACCATGATTTCTGAAATTGCAGCCCATGATGGCGAAACAGTCACACTAAAGGGCTGGCTCTATAACGCTCGCTCCGGCGGGAAAATACGCTTTTTAATGCTCCGCGATGGGACGGGGACGATTCAATGCGTGGCATCGCAAGCGGATGTCGGCGAGAAGACCTTTGAATTGATTGATACCCTCACACAGGAATCCTCCATTATTGTCACTGGAGTACCAAGAGCGGACAAGCGCGCTCCGGGCGGCTTTGAATTGGACGTGAAACACCTTGAATTAATCGGGCGTGCGGATGATTACCCGATTTCGCTCAAAGAACATGGTACGGCGTTCCTGATGGAGAATCGCCATTTGTGGGTTCGCAGTCGTCGGCAGGTTGCGATTCTGCGCTTGAGGCACGAAATCATTCGTTCGATTCGGGATTTCTTCGATAATCGAGGATTCACACTGTACGATACGCCGATTTTTACGCCCTCTGCATGTGAAGGTACGTCAACGCTTTTCGAAACCGAGTATTTCGGCGAGAAGGCCTATCTCGCTCAATCCGGTCAGCTTTATGCCGAATCTGGAGCGATGGCACTGGGGAAAGTCTATTGCTTCGGCCCGACCTTCCGTGCGGAGAAAAGCAAAACGCGCCGCCATCTGATTGAGTTCTGGATGGTCGAACCGGAAGTGGCCTATCTTGATTTGGAAGGGGATATGGAGCTTGCGGAAGATTTCATTTCCTATATCGTCGAGCGCGTGCTTGAAAAACGACAAGAAGAATTGAAAACTATCGAGCGCGACACCGCTCCTTTGGAAAAAATAAAAAAACCTTTTCCTCGAATCACTTATTCCGAGTGTGTTGACATCATAAACAAAGCCGGACATCCCTTCAAATGGGGAGATGATTTGGGAGGAGATGAAGAGACGATTGTTTCATCACAGTTTGATGCTCCGGTAATGGTACATCGTTTCCCTGCGGAAATCAAGGCTTTCTACATGAAGAATGATCCGGAAGATGAACGGCTGGCGCTCGGTTTCGATATGCTGGCGACAGAAGGAAAAGGCGAGATTATCGGCGGTGGGCAGCGGGAAGACGACTACGATACGCTGGTGAAAAAAATTAAAGCGCACAATCTGCCGCTCGAAGCTTTCGATTGGTATCTTGATCTTCGAAAGTACGGCACCGTTCCGCATTCGGGATTTGGATTAGGACTCGAACGCACGGTAGGATGGATATGCGGATTGCCCCATGTCCGGGAAACAATCCCCTTCCCGCGAATGCTGCATCGTCTAAAGCCCTAAAATTGACGTAGTGAACACATGAGCGAATCAACAGTTCGCGCACATATTGTCGTGTCAGGTTTGGTTCAGGGAGTCTGTTATCGCTATTTTACCTCTGAACAAGCAGAACGACTCGAACTCGCGGGATGGGTTCGCAATCTGCCCACAGGAGATGTGGAGGCGGAAGTCGAAGGCAGTCGCTCAGCGGTTGAAGCACTCATTAAAGCGATGAAGATCGGTCCCCGAGCCGCCCATGTCAAGGATATCAAGATTAACTGGCTCGAACCTATTGAAGATGCAAGTGGATTTCACATTCGTTATTGATTCATAGAACAAAACACAGGGGAGAATCAGACATGAAGAGATATCTAATTCGTTTGGGAATTTGTTTTACTGCATTTGTGTTTCTTAGTTGTTCAAAATCAACTGAACCGATAACAGAGTTGCAGCACTTTCCCATCGACAACTTGGAAGGTATCATCACTCAAACCGGCGTCGAAATCGATTCAACAATTTCGAGTGACGGTCAAGGTTCCTTGCGAATTTCAGTCGAAGAACCCACGACGATAAGACTGTTTGAGCTTGGCGATATTGATATCGAGAAAGCTCGATTGATTTATCAGGCGCACCTTCGCACCGAAAACATCGAAGGTAAAGTCTATCTGGAGATGCTGTGCCATTTTCCGGATAAGGGTGAATTCTTTTCGCGAGGACTTCAACATCCTCTAAGTGGAACGACAGACTGGACGATAGAAGAAACACCGTTCTTCCTTCAAAAGGGCGAGAATCCCGATAATATAAAACTCAATTTAGTGATAGAAGGAAAAGGTACAGTATGGATTGATGACATTCGACTTCTGAAAGGAAGTCTTCAGTAACTATTGCTGATTTTGGGGGGATGACTCCACAGGGGGGTGTGTTTGCTGGCTTCTATTAAGTACATACCTCGGAGGAATCCATGGACGACGCAACCGAAAAGCGTATTGAAGAAATCAAAAACAAAATACAATGTCCGAAAGATTTCGAATGTTTATCCAAAGGTCAAAATCCTATCAGAACAAAAGATATTGGAATAGAACATTTCGTAGAGTGCGAGTTCACAGATTTTCAGAATTGCGGCTTTGCATTGCCTTTTGGTCGAACGTATTTTTGTAAATGTCCGATACAGTTATGTCTGGCAAAAAGACTGAAGACGTAAATTTTTGCAGTGGAATAACAAACAACTGCGAACGCTGACTTTAGTGCAAATCTTGCCGCTGCTTTTCTTAATATTAAGAATAGTAAGCAAATCTCTAAAAACAGCACGAGGCATTCTATGAACGTTGCTGAATTTACCCGGTATGTTATCTTGTTGTCTCACGTTCCGGGCGTAGATCTGCCAAGAGAATTAGTCAGAGCCCACGTGATGTATCTGGAGAGGCTGGACGAGAAAGGTCAATTGGTTTTATGCGGACCCTTCAGCGACTACAAAGGTGGGATGATAATTATCAAAGCAGATTCTTATGACGAAGCCCAGCAAATCGCCGAGGCTGATCCTTTCGTCAAATCCAACGCCGAAACCTACGAACTCCGCACGCTGAAGCTTTCCTGCAAAGAGAATAACCATATGGGAATGGGAAGCGGCTAACGATATTTATTGTGATGGAAACACATACTACAACACTACAAAAATTTGAACGCATTATTCCCAATCTTGAATCCATCGTAACACCTGCACAAGTGCTGGTTCAGGGACACGATGATTTCGAGAAATATGGTGCAGACGAAACGGAAGATTTTGTGTTTCTTCCGGATGTTGTTGTGCG
>CAZADO010000058.1:0-15865 GCA_964483885.1 uncultured Alphaproteobacteria bacterium
TGCTCGCCGTCGTACACTTTCTCCGTGTTCATATCCAGCCAGCGGCCTTTGGGCAAATAGACTTTTTTGATGTCTTGCCCTTCGCGCGTCACGGGTGCCGCTAAAAGCTTCTCGCCGACGAAAAATTCATGTTGAAACGCCCAGTCATACACGCGATGGTCGTCCGTGTCATACCAGAACAACGGACGCCACAACGGCGCGCCGGTTTGGTTCGCTTCATGGAAGAGCGAATAGATATACGGCAGCAAACGATAGCGCAATTCAATCGCTTCACGGCTGATGCGCTCGACATCATCCCCGAACGACCACGGCTCTTGGTCGCTGCTGTTGTACACGGTGTGCGTTCGAAACAGCGGCGACAATGCTCCGACCTGCATCCACCGCGCGAATAATTCCGGCGACGGCGTGCCCATAAAACCGCCAACGTCCATGCCGACGAACGGCACTCCGGACAGTCCCAGTCCGAGCATCATGCGAATGCCAAGTTCAAGATGTTCTTCGCTGGCGACGTTGTCTCCTGTCCATACGGCACTGTAGCGCTGAATCCCGGCAAATCCCGCGCGCGTCAATACGAACATGCGTTCGTCTGGCTGCAAACGCTTCATTCCTTCCGTTGTCGCGCGGCACATGAGAAATCCGTATAGGTTGTGCATTTTTCTCTGATTCGAGAAATTTCCGTCATCGTTAAATATCACTTCCTGAGGGAACGCTTTCCCCCACACCGCCGGTTCGTTCATATCATTCCAAAAACCGTCGATGCCGATATCGTAGAATTCATCGAGCAATCCCGCCCACCAATCGCGTGTTTGCGCGCTACTGAAATCGGGAAAATACGACGGCCCCGGCCAAACTTCGCCGATGTACACTTCATCATCAGGATAACGCACGAAATGATTTCCGGCCAAACCTTGCTTAGCGACACGATAATTCTCATCTACTTTCACGCCCGGATCGATAATCGTCACGACTTTGAATCCCATGTCTTCGAGTTCCCTCATCAAGGCGCGCGGTTTGGGGAATCGTTCGGGATGAAACGTGAACAAACGAAAGTCATCCATATAGTGAATATCGAGATAAATCACATCCGCCGGAATGTGTTTCTCGCGAAATGTTTTTGCGATGCGAAGGACTTCGCTGTCAGGAAAATAACTGTAGCGGCATTGCTGATACCCCAACGACCACATCGGCGGCATCGACGCACGACCTGTCATATCGGTAAACGTTTCAACGACATGACTGACGTTTGGTCCGTACATAAAGAAGTAATCGAGATTCCCTTGTTCTGCCGCGAACGACATATAGCGCCGATTGCCTGCGCCCATATTGAATGTCGTGAGGTAGCTGTTGTTGAAATAGATTCCGTAAGCGTTGCCGTCGCGGAGACTGACATAGAACGGTATAGATTGATAGAGTGGGTCCGTGCGGTCATCGTATCCCGGATAATCATCGTTCCACATCACCCATTCGCGACCGCGCTTATCGACCGGTCCGACTTTTTCGCCTAGGCCATAAAATCTTTCATGAGGAGCAATCGCGCGCCACGAACGAACTTCTTTGCCGTCCCAGCCGATACCCATGCCTTTATCATCCGCGGATAAAATCACTCCCTCGTTATTTATAACAACAATGCGACACGGGAATTTTTGAATTTCAATTCTAAGCTCGCCAGATGTTAATGTGACCATCGAATCACTCTCGGAATATTCTATACGAATATCGTCCCACTGCGTTCTCACCAGTGGATACTCAAGCAACGGTTCGGAGTATTCAGCGCGCTGTAACGTATAGCGAAATAAATTTTCTTCCAGAAAAATAATCTGTACATCATTGCCGCCTTCGCAATAGAGTACACAACTTGATGGTGCGACCTTCGCGCTGTCCACATTGCCCAAGAAGGTATAATTCGCTCGGCCCGCAGAAACAGTGAGCAACAGACAACACAGGATTGTGAGATATTTTCGGTAAGCCATTTTTATACTCTCGTTAGGAATTATTAAGCTGTGGGGGGAATCGGGAACAGAATAAATTATTGGCTTTAATATACCACGCTTCCTGCCAAATGTCAACAATAAATTCTATTCTCTTGAAATACCATTTTATAGATATAAAAACGGCTCTGGAGGTGATTTTCCAGAGCCGTTTTGTGGCTTTACAAGGTTACCCCCCTGTGTCCCCCCGCAAGCAGGGGGAATTTCAATATTCCGCGATGACGCGGTAGAATCCTTTCGTGTATTCTGCTAATACGCCTTCGTGCGTGTAAGGTGGGTTTGCGACTGTCGTCAACTTCGTGCTTTCGGAAAGCGTTTCAAACGGCGTCGATGTCAAATGAATCTGATAACCGGAAGCGCCGAATGCCGCGCTCCAATTCAGTACAGCGTCCAAACCATCGACAGCAATTGCGAGTTCTTCCGGCCCGCCGAGATTAATTTCGATCCATTCGTCCGCTTCGATGTTTCCATTCGCTGTGACTGCATCGGGTACCTGCTCCACAAGCGTACCGCCATCAGACGTTTGATAAACACCCAGCGCAATCCAGATTTGTTCCGGGACAGAACCGTATTCTCCTGAAAGAGACAACGTGCCTTCTGAAACTGCTCCAGAAGCATTCGCGGCAGCTCCTGTATTGTCGAACCATCCCGACCAGCCGTTGTCCGCTTCTTCGGCAAGGAACACGTTCCACGCGGCAACCTGCCCGCTTTTCGCCCACGGCGAGCTTTGCATGGAACCGGGCTGCTCAGCTAATAGGATGAATCGATCATTGCCGGTACTCTGCGCACGGTCGGTTGCCACGTAAAAATATTCCCCATTGAAGTCAGCCCACAGATGATAACTGCCGTTTTGTCCCACGAGCTCAGCGGAGCTTTCAAGCTGTCCATCCATTACAAAATCCGGCACTCCTCCGCCTGTAACGGTGATATGCCAATCGCTGCCGCCGTTGTTGTCCCAATTACCCAAGCCGTCGTTGAACACGAAATCGACTGTCGTCGCCGTGATGGGAATCGAATATGTATAACGCCACGCTTGCGAATCGGCATCAAACGTCATCGTGGGATCTGGATTCAAAATCTCCTGCCAGCCGCTGTGACCGATATGAATGTAAACCGGATTCGTGCCGGGAGGCAGCGTGCCTAAATCCGCATCGTAGTAAATCGTGACGGTTTCACCGGCCTCGGGAGTTTCCGGCCACCACCAGACGACATCGCTAGGGCCCGCTCCGCCTCCGGAACCGACATAGGTATGCTGTATCGGCGAGCGTTTGATGTATCCCAACGAGTCAATCGCTTCGACGAAATAATCGACAAGCACATCTCCCACATCAGTGATTTCGGATTCCATGACATGGATATAATATTCATCCGCAATGTAATCCGGCATGATATCGAAATTGATGGACGGATCGCTGTAAACATTTTCCGCCGGGAAAATGCGCCGCGTCATCGGCAACGTTCGCCATGATGTTACCTCTGCGCCACCCGCGAACGTCTCGTTCTGAATCGATGCGATTGGATTCACACCGTCGTTGTCCAGTCGATAGTAAAACGTGACGTCCTCGACACCACTAACATCATAGATAAATGTCCAAACCCAGAAATCCCTCGAATGATGAATCTGCTGATAACTCCACAATGAACCGTAACCAATCGCGCCGGGATTGTGAGGCATTTGCTGCGGAATCCAAATCGACGGCGCAGTCGCATCACCGCCACCGCCTCCAATCACCATATCCGCGTAATGTGTTCCCCAATTGCAGGCCAGCGAGGGCTTCACTTCCATATCGAGCGATGTACCGTAGTACATGTAGCCGGAATTGAGCGACGCTAAAAAGAAATGCCATGCCAAATCCGCATTCGACGGCGAGCCCGCCAAAGGATTTTGAATATTCGCAATCGAAACACCGCCCGCGATTTGTTCGGCGGTTTCCACGCGATTCTGCGCTGCGGTAATCACCGCCCAATTGCGTTCATCGAGCGCCCAGCCGTCCGCGATGTTGAAATTCCCATACGTATCATACAGCGGCCAATTCCAATTGATAAAATCCGGCGAGCCGAAATCTCCGTCCGCATTCACCCACGCGCCGTCTTCCACATGAACAACGTCCCCCGGCGCGACGGGATGATCCGCCAAATATTCCGGCACGACTGTCGGTTCGTAACCTTGAGAAACCGCCTCTGCGGTAAACGACGCAACGCTTTCCATATAATACGAATACCCGCCGCCCCATGCATTATCGCCGTCGTGTCCCAGCACAACTAACATTGGATGCGTCGGATCATTCGCCGCGGCGATTTGATCGATGTCTTCGGTTCCGTACATCTGATACCCGTCCTGCCAACTCATCGCCTGCGCCACCGGCACGACGATAATCTGCGAGACAGCTTGTGTTTGGGGATCGACATACTGAGCATAATGCGGTTGGAAGGAATAGGGATAGGCGTCCGTTGGTGTACATCCACGACTAATCGTCAGCGAAAACCAGTTGCTCTGAGAAGGATTAATCTGATCCGCTTGATTCGGAGGGTCGCAATTTTCGCCGCCGGTTCCCAAAACGAGTGGGAAATTTTCAACTGCTCGCGAGATATGATTTGAGCCGACAAAAACCCAGCTAATCCCGTTTTCCACCAGCGCCGGAATCATACGCTCGGAAAAAGCGATTTCCGGCGGAAAAAAACCAACTGATTGCGGCGGCGTGCTTCCCCAAACTTGCGGATAGAGTTGCTGGTAGATTTGAATTTCTTTCTCGAGTGTATTCGGATCAATCAAGGGACAGAGCGCGTGATGGTGTGAGATAATCACCAATTCCATGCGCGGTCGCCCACCGCTGGTCGACCATCCACGAGCTGTCTGAAAATGTGTATTCCATGAGCTTGTATAGCCATAGGCACTTGCGTCGGCAAGACTCTGTACATTTTCCGCAAGGCCGCCACTGTAGGTTACCTGAGCACCCGCATCATTTCCAGTCATTGTTGCGATGGATTCTTTCGGTCGCCATTGATAAGCCGCGACGCGGTCAGCGATGGAGAAAATTCCCGCAACATCGTTTTCCGGATGAGGGCCGCCGTTGTTAATCGATTGCCAAGCGCGCTCATAGGTTGGTGTTCCAAGCGAAATTCTCTCCGGCCAGTAAATCGGCTGTTCCAAATGCCAGATATAGGTCGTATGCACCGGCGCGGCGAAAAGAACTACCGGCAACAGAAGAACAATAAAAATCCATGTAGATTTCACAATGTAGTCCTTCTTCTCCTCCCATTGACAGGAGGACACAAGGGGGTGATTAAATCATTTTGCGAAAACGGGCAGCCCGGAATTCCCCAGACTGCCCGTTTTGAATCTGTTCAGAGGTGTTTAGTAATTCTTATAGGGTTGTACGTGATAGAAGTACTTCGCGTTCCCTACTGCGCCCGCATCGATATAAGGTGAAGTTGGTGTCGAACCAATATTCGTGTAGGTTCCAAACGGCTCCGTGGCTCGATAGATGTAGTAACCATCCATACGTGGATACCCTGTAAACCACACTTTTATATCCGACGTCACGCCATCGCGAAGGTTTCTGACATCACTTAATCCCGGAATCCAGTCATTCCAGATGCGATCAATCGTCTGTGTCGGGCTGGAATCGTCAATATAGAAAACGCGATTACTGACCGTTTCCCAATCCGCAGTAGTGGCATCCCAGCGCACGAATTTGAACTCTTGATATTTGACTGAACCTGCGGGAAAGAGCACATCCACTGTATAGACGCTGTCGTTGTCGCCGTCGGCCATAATCGTTGAATCGCTGTCCCAACCATTGAAACCACCCGCGATAGCCATCGAGTCGATGTTCAATGGAATACCAAGCAGGAACTGCATATCCACGTTAAACGTGACCGTAACGGCCTGCGCCGTCGGTGTGACAATCGAATAAGTTTCAATCCGCGGAGCCGATGTCGGAACAGCGAACTGACGGTTAGGCCCGCTAATCAACCAGTTACCGTTATAAGCATCGGCGGCTCCCCATTCCCATGTGGAATCATGGCAATAATTATCGGGCACGATATTAACGGTTAAACCCCAGATGTTATCGCCGACACCGACATCGTTGTGAGCGCCGTCATCATACATCTGCAGAAAGTCACTCCAAGCACCTTCATAGCGACCGATACTGTTGAAGGTTCCCTTCACCCAGCATTCGGTTAACGTCTGATTCTGGCTGTCATCAATCCGGAATGTCACCGGAGCGTAAACTCCGACAGTGTAAATCTGAGCCTGTCCGGGCGTGGCGTCTAAAACTTGGAATTTAAGATCGCCGCATTCCATCGCCCAATCGCCGCCAAGACCTTCCGTTACACCCCAGCCAAAGGTGTCGGTAGCGGATGGTTTCAGGTAGAACTGAGCTGTCCAGCGGCTGTCACTGGCCGTCGTATCGCCATTGGTTCCATCGTCATACATCGGGAAGGGTGTGACACCCCAAGATGGATCGTAGTTGCCGTAGTTGTTGAAGCTGCCCTTACAATGGGGGGCTGTCAAATCCGCGTTTTGATCGACATAGACGAACGTCACCAGCGCATAGGCCACAGCAGTAAAGCTCCCGGTGTCGTAGGCTGGGTCAACTGAATTTTGCGCGATATCTTTTACGCTTGAACTCGCCGTTACCGTGTATAGAGTCGCATCTGCGAAATTGGCATTAGCCGTCAGCAGTACAGACGTTCCCGAAAGAACTTGAGAAGCGTTAAAAGTAAGACCGCCATCAATCGTGAAATTGCCGAACACCAGCGTGGTCTGATCCATAAATTCATCGAATTCGACGATCACCTGATCCGCTCCAGCTTGTGTCGCGCTAACGACCTGAGGCGGGGTTTCATCCACAAGTGCGGTTTGAATCTTATAAGCGAATTGCACAGAAAAATAATGGTCAGGATCACATGCAGCATCCCCACTATCCGTCGGGAAATCCGTATCTTCCGGCAAACAAGCACTGGCATTATTGGAGCCGCCGCCGTAAAAATGCTCAGGCCTCAGCCAAATACTAATATTGATCGTGTCGCCCTCCGCCAAACCATCATATTCGTTGCGCGGAAGCCTGATTTCGGTAAACAGTCCACCGCCGCCTGCAATCGCACCGGTTCCATGAATCGGATCATACCCCGTCCAACTCGTCCCCCCCCAAGTGCATTTGTTCGCGTAGGTTATAGCGCCTGTTGCCCATTCGGCAGCGATATCATATTCCGCCAGATAAGGCATATCATAACCCACCGCGCAGGCTCCATAAGCTTCCGTGTTGGCGCCTGCTGCTGTGTTTCTTAGGTCGATGAGGACATGCATGGCGCATCCATTAGGAGGATAAGGGGCTACATCGGTCGGAATACCGATGTAAACATCGGCTGAATCGTCCGTCACAAAGCAGCCGCCAACCAAGTTAAAACTCGTGGGATTTTTGCTGGTATTGGTACTGTGATCCGGCACAGGGCCCCAGCCGGCATCCTTGTTGCCGTCAACTATCGGCGTAAAACTCGGAACGCCATAGGCAACAAAGGCTGAAGCCAACAAAACCATCAACCCCACTAAAACGATGTTTCTCATTTTCATTTTTTCTCTCCTTTTTTCTCTCTATGAACCAAAACACATCCATGTTATTTCAAGAGCGTTTCCGCCTGAATGTCGGTGTTCGTCAGTTCGAAGAACGCACCCGATAGAAATATTTGTCCATCATCAAAGCACCGATATTCGTGTACGTCGTATCCGTTACACTGCTGAGGGAATCGAAGGTGCCAAAAGCCGTCATAGAGCGATAAATCGTATACGCATTCGCATTCGCCGCCGGAGACCAGTTCAAAATGATATCATTCCCTTGTGTATGAATGACGACATCGACCACATCACCCGGTAAATCTCGATCCGGCGTCTCGCTGGGCGCGTAACCTGCGAGCGGCATTGGCCCTGAAATATAAGGCTGATACAACCGATAGAAATTTGCTATCGTAATATGATCTCCAGTGGTGTTTCCATACGGCGGCCAAACCGTTGTCGTTACCTCAGAATCTTCTTCCGAAAGATGAACCGCCAGTGCCAGCGAAGTCGGACTGCCGATGTCACTCCAAGGGATACTCATCTCCGTGTACGGATTTCCTGACCAGCCGTTATAACTTGAGCCGCCATGCTGTCCATGCTGCAGGTAATCCCAACTGGCGCCATTCCAGTGGTTAATCTGCATGTTATCCGGACCGCCTTCGATAGCCACCTCATACTCCGGCCGGAAAGTACCGGCGTAATCAACACGAGACCAACTATCGACGGTCGCGCCGGATGCCGTACCGGGATTGATGTCCAGACTGACAAACAAATCGCCCGTCGCCAAATCTTTGTCCTTAACACCCACATAGAGATAAGCATTATCCCACGTGAAGAACAACGATTCCGCTCCTACGGATGTCAGGAATTCGTTTCCGCGGTCAAAGTCCACATCCCCGTCGATAATTATCGTGTGGGGAGTATAGCCTGATGGAATCGAGAAAGACGCGTCATCGCATTCCGGTGCCACAACGTTCCCGTTCAAATCTTCCACATTCGAAACGGTGATAGCCCCGCTTTCACCGGGCACGAAAGCCGGTGTGACGGTGAGCACAACTTTGCTCCAATCAGATTGACGCACCGCGCTGATGATAGTATAGGTCGTGGCAAAACCGCTGAAAACATAATTACTGATATTCTGCGCCGTGGTTAGATCCACCGCTTCCGAAAAGCGTATTTTCACCTGATTGTCACTTTCAAAAATCGCAGGACTGACCACACACGGATCATAATAGTCCATATTCTGCGCCGCCAAGATTTCAATCTCAGCGATTTCCCCGCCGACCGGTGCCGTCGTTTCACCTGCATAAAGCAGGAAACCAAACTGACGATAACCAACCAGCTCATCCCCGCCTAAAAGCGTCGCCGAAAAAACGCCGCCCGAATTCCAGCTTGCCCCGCCGTTGCCGGTAATATACAAACCTGTTGCGCCCGTATTCGGATTCCGATAGCCGACATAGGCGACTTGCGGATCATAGATGCGCTCCATATCCGCATTCCAAATCAAATCCAATAAATCCGGGCTGAAACCGCTGCGCAGATAGCAATTCTGAAGGCCAACATCATAGCGACAGTCAAGATAAGGGTTGCCCGTTGTTATAGAAACATATTTCGTCACGTCGTTGTACACCATGCGAATTTCCGCCGTAGTGCCTGTGACAGATTCAACATACATATCGTAAGGATTGTGGCGATAGTGTGGAGAAACATCGGCCATCGCCGCCTGATGGTTATTCGAACTCGGTTCGTCATAGTCTCCTTCGGTGTCTGTCCAGTACACATTGCAATTCCCCACAATCGAGAAATCGCCGCCGGGACCTTTGGCGAAAATCCAAATTGCCCTCCCGCCGATGCTGTCGAATACCGCAAAGACTCGGTCGTTATGAATACACAATTCGTTGCAGCCATCGCGGTCAATATCCGAAAAATACGCATTCGTCGTAATAGCATATTCGTCATTCGCCCAATGCGCCGCTTCCGCGTAAACATTCGCATTCTTGATATGGGCGCTGTACCGGTGTTCCCAGCCTGAAATCGGTCCACCCATATAATCATGCCAGCCGGTTTCATGCAGGTTCGTCATCATCACATACCAGCCGGTCTCCGAAAGGTCATTATTGGGCGCGGCCAGCAGGTTATTATACGCATCCCACCAGACATCACCGTATGTCCACTGCGGCGAATGATGATCCGAATGCGAACCTTCGTCATGCCAATTGGTGTACCATAAATTGTTCGTACCACCATAGCCCTCCGTCCCGCCAATCGTGCCGTAGGTTCCCGATGTTATGGCAACCGATACGCCGTTGAAATCCGGGTTCGTCAATGCAACATCAAGACGCCACGCTTCCACTGCGGGATAGTTATCGCCGCACCAATTGACCACCGCCGTGTAGTTCGTCAGGCAGTCTTCCGTACACCAATCCGAGAGCGCTGCTGCAGCTTCCCAGTCCGTACCATAGACCACAATCTGATATTGCCCGGTTCCTTGTATTTGTGAAATCGCCGCACCGGAATTCCATTGACAGTTTACGGTGAAATCGCCGTCAATGGGAATCACGCGCAGAGTCACGCCGCTTGCGTTCGACATCCAGTGAATTTTACGATCCGAGTAGCCGTTCAGATGAGGCCAATCATCAAGTAGAATCGCTTCAATTCCGTGCTGCTCCCAGTTATTTCCCATCCAAACATCGCCATGCCATGGAGGATCCGGAATTCCGTTGTCAGGATAAATTCCCTGTGAACACCATACCCGTTCGGGAATCCACGCGACCTTAGCGTCGAAATTACTATACTTGCCGTAAACCATCGCTTCTTCCGTACTCACCGCCCATTCGTTCATGTCATGCTGCACGAACGGCATGATGTGCTGACCAAAAGCAGAGGTGAGCATGCAGACCCAACCCTCGGAAATTCCCGTCCGAAGCCAAGCGTTGAAACTCGGGTCGTGCCATTCGGCGGCAGTGATAAGCGTTCCGCTCATATGAAAATTGCCCGGCACGCTACGGTTCTGATGCACTTCAAGTACTTCATCATACCCGTTCGTCCCGTCGTCACCCCGGAAAACATTCGTCCACGTAAGCCCTTGATTTCCATGATGAACAAACGCGCAGTTTCCTGTTGTGCCAAGAATTCCGCCGTACGAAACAAGCTCATCAGCAATGATGCCATCGGTACCGAATACTCGCACCACAGCCTCTTGAATTCCTGAGAATCCTTCAGGACGAGGTAGTGCCAATTCGACTATGGTTCGAGTTTTGTTCACCTGAAGACCCGGTAACTCAGGAGTAACATCCAAACGACTCCGAGCGCCTTTCTGCTGAATTTCAATCGAATAAGACGCGCCGTCTGGCAAAGGAGCGACGGTCGTAAAACGAAAATGAAGGTTATCACCCGCATCAACGAAAAAGAAATTGCACAAATCGAGACCCGGTTCCGCTGCATCGCCAGCATCATCACGACCTATAAACGAACTTTTCGGCCAATCCCGAGATTCTCCACGCAAAAATCCCACGTCCGCAAGAGTTGTCGAGGATATTAACATCAACAAAATCAAGGAACAACACACTTTTCTGATCATCAGATTACCCATTTCATCTCAAAATAAAGTCCAATTCTGCTTTAGCTTTGAAAATATACTAAATCTACCTCTATTCCGCAATAAGAAAACGTGTCCTCGATAAAAAAAAGTTGTAGGGGATAAGTTCGGATAAACAACTGTAAATAAGATAAAAAGACCCTATTTATCCAAAAACCGACTTATAAAGATTGAGAGGCATAAGGATTTTTTATCATAAATTAATAAAACCTCTTGACTTTATGTTATAAATTTTCTATTAATATAGATTGGGGAAACCCTTGGACAGCCTGTTGTTTCTATTGGATCATGAGAGGCGTCGTATGAATCTCTTTCAACGGATATTTTTTACCATCTTTTTCACCATATTTTTTGCCATCGGACTCCACGCCGGAACGACGGGAAAGATTACAGGCCACGTGCGAGACGCCGCCGATAGAGAACCATTGATTGGCGCAAACGTGCTCATTGAAGGCACGACTCTTGGCGCATCCGTTGACATGGATGGCTACTTCTTCATTATTAATGTCCCACCCGGAACCTATACGGTCATCGCAAGCTATATTGGCTACGCTTCAGAGCGACAGACGGACGTCAAAGTAAAAACAGATCTCACCACTGATCTAAGTTTCGAACTGCGACCGACAACGATGGAACTTAAGCAAGTCGAAATCGTGGCGGAGCGTCCTTCGGTAGTTATGGACCGTACGTTCGCTTCGTCCACAGTCGAAGCAAGCGAAATCGAAGCACTTCCCATCACAAACATCAATCAGGTTATCGAAATTCAAGCCGGCGTTGTTGACGGACATTTCCGCGGCGGGCGTTCAGGCGAAGTGGTTTACCGTGTTGACGGTGTTTCCGTCACGGATGTTTACGACGGCGGTTTCGGTACGGAAGTCAACAACAGCGCGATTCAGGAATTGCAGGTAATCTCCGGCACGTTTAACGCTGAATATGGTCAAGCAATGTCGGGCGTGGTGAACATCATCACTCGCGAGGGCGGAGAAGACTACCACGGAAAAATTGCCTCCTATGCAGGCGATTACTTATCTACTCATGACGACATTTTCATGAACGTTGATGATGTTTCTCCGGCTGCAATTCGGGATTACGAAGCGTCTCTGTCCGGACCGGTTCCCCAGACGAAAAACCTAACGTTCTTTTTAAACGGTCGCTACAATTATGATGATGGCTGGCTCTATGGACAAAATCGCTGGGCGCTCGAACATCCTATCGCTTCGACGGATTCAGGATTGACTGTCGTTCCCACATACGGAAATGATAAAATGGTTCCGATGAATCCGGATGAACGAACCTACGGTCAGGGAAAATTGGCTTTTAGACTAACGCCAAAGATGAAACTCAGTTTGACGTCCATCTACAACGACCGATACTACAAAGACTATGATTATCAGTGGAAATTTATACCCGAGGGAGATTACAAACGATTCCATAAGGGACGCACGCAAATTCTACAGCTCAACCACGTTCTGTCTTCACGGATGTTCTACAATATCAATGTGGCAAACAATTTTGCGTCCTATCGCCACTATGTTTATGAAGACCTGCTGGATTCGCGGTACGTTAATCCACTCTATGAAGATATTAATCCTGCATGGACATTGAATTTCGGCGGCACTAAACACCAACACTTCTATCGCTTCACCGATACCTATGAAGTGAGCGGCGACCTTTCCTGGCAGGCGACCAAAATACATTTCTTGAAAGCGGGACTCGAATTCAAAAATCACACGATTCACTATAGTGATGTCACCGGAGTATTTTACGGCGATCCGCTCGACCCGATAATTTTCGCAGGGATTCCAACTCCATTGATTTTCGATCCTTCTATTCCGCCAACGACGGATCCCGCTAATGACGTTTACACTCACTATCCTGTCGAGGCGGCTGTCTATCTGCAAGACAAAATCGAGATGCCCGAATTGATCGTAAATTTCGGCGTGCGTCTCGATTATTTCGACCCGGATGGCAAGGTTCTCTCGAATCCCTATGACCCGAATCCTTATGATCCCATCGGTACGGAAGCACGCGAGCAGTCCATCGAAGAGAGACTGACGTATTGGTTCAAAGATGTAGATCCTAAATTCCAGATTTCCCCTCGTATCGGTATCGCCTATCCCATTTCGGATAGAGGCGTGCTGCATTTCGCCTATGGGCACTTCTTCCAGCGGCCTCGTTATGAACACCTTTATACGAATCCCGATTTCGAGCTCGACTCGCGCACGGACAATCTCTTCGGCAACGCCGATTTGAACCCTGAGAAAACCGTAACCTATGAATTCGGCCTACAACAGGAGATTGTCGAGAACGTATCGGTTCAGGTGGACATTTTCGCGCGTGATATTCGTGACCTGACATCGTCAGACAAGATTTACGGTCTCCAAGGAGGCTACCGGTACAGTCAGTACATCAACCGTGATTTTGGTCAGGTGCGCGGCATCACTCTTTCAATGGATAAATACTACGCCAACAACTTCTCCGCGTTTATCGATTACACCTATCAGGTTGCGGAAGGAAACGCTTCGGATCCGCAGGCCGCCTACAACGCCAGCCGAGGCGACCGCGAACCGGAAAAGCAGCTCGTTCCGCTAAACTGGGATCGCCGACATACCCTCAATGCTATCCTGAACTATTCGGTTACGAATAACTGGGGTTTTTCGATGATAGGCACGTTAGGCAGCGGACTTCCTTACACACCGGAATATCAAGGTATTCGCACGAGCTTCGAAAATGATGGCCGTAAACCCGCTTACTGGAACATGGATTTAAGCGCCTTCAAGAGTATTCCCTTGCCGCGACAAGGATTGAAACTAACCTTGGAAGCCAGCGTCCTTAACGTTTTCGATACGAAGAACGAGAACGATGTCTATCGGGATACCGGACGTGCCACCTATTCTCAGGAAGAATTAATCGCGTATGATGTCCTCGATATAAACTCGCATGATGAATATTGGACACGCCCCGACTGGTATTCCCGCCCTCGGCAGGTGCGCGTGGGTCTCTCGTTTGAATTTTAACAGTGTGATTCTACTACTTGCGACATCTTGTCGCGGTCAAACAGCAAACATTTTCAGTAAATAAAAAGTTGATACTATGCGTCGTCTTTTGCAAATCGCCCTCGGTTTCCTTTTAATCGTCACCCTGCTTTCTCCTTGTCTCTTCGCCCAACTTGACTACTACAAGGGAAACAGAAGTTACCGCTACTCCAATGTCATGAGCGGTAATAAGGTGCGGACGATTTTCTATAATTACGGTCTGGCCGGAGACATCGGTGAAATTTCCGGAGAATGGCCTATCGGAACGGGCAACGAATACGTCGGCGATGTTTCTCCGTTGGTCGCTGTGGAATTCGTTCATCCGCGCGGCGATACGCTTCACTCCGTCATCACCAGCGATGGCCCGCGCGGCAACGGCGATGGTCAGGGAATTAATTTCTGGGGTTTCGAACCTCTGCCCGGATTTGCCGCAGAACCTATCGGCGAAGATCCCGGACGAGTTGCGGTGAGTAATCAGCCGAATACATGGCCGGATTTCTGGCCCGACAAAATGTACGTTGATCCGCGCGACCCGGAATGGGAGCGGGATGAATATGATCCGGGCTGGCCGGGAAGTTGGAACGGCTACTTCGGTAAAAACCAGTTCAACGCGGATCAGGAAGCCTATTTCCAAATGGATGATAACGCCGATAATGAATGGTTCGCGCGCATCGATACCGCCGGCGTTTACCATTACTTCTATCCCGACTCCACCGACACCACCCGTCGCGGCTGCGGTCTTCGCGTCCTCGTGCGCGCTTTACAATGGTCGCACTTCCTTGCTGAAGACTGCATCTTCTGGCTCTATGAAATTACGAATGTGGGAACAACACCCTTCGATAAAGTCGCCTTCGGCATGGTCGTCGGCACACTCTCCGGAGGCAGGGAAGACTCCCGCGACGACCTCGCTTGGTTCGACACACAAAACGACATCACGTATTCGTGGGATTCCGACGACGTCGGATCTCCCGGCTGGGTTTGCGGAGATTTACAGTGCGTCGGTTATGTCGGCTACGCGTTCCTTGAATCCCCCGGCAATCCTTTCGATGGCATCGACAACGACGGGGACAGCCCGGATCCCTCAAGTCCGGTGTTGAGTTCGAATATTCTCTATGACATGACTCAGCCCACGTCATTCGAACCGGGTGATGACCTGATTCTGATCGATTACAATACGTATGAACGCCAAGATACGACCTTTCCCGACCCGGGACCGCTCGTTTATTATGTTCGCGACAAACAACATAGACTGTATGCAAGTCAACTAGTCGTCGAAAATCCCCGGAATGGCATTGATGATAATTTTAACGGGCTTATTGATGAGCGCATGCCTGATCATGTGGATTTGAAATATGTGGATTATTTTACCGGTCGTGGGTTGTCTGATTTACTAATCGATGAATCGCGAAATGATACCATCGACAACGACGGAGACTGGGATCCCTTTACCGATGACGTCGGCGCCGACGGAGCCCGCTTGACAGGTGATGAAGGCGAAGGCGACGGCATCCCGACTCCCGGCGAACCTCATTTTGACCGCACGGATGTGGATGAATCGGATCAGATCGGTTTGTCTTCTTTCGAATATTTCTCGCCGCCGGGCGCTGTGCGCATGAATGATGATGACGGCTTGTGGGAACGCATGAAACCCGGGCGCTTCGATTCGACGGTTTCGCAACCTGAA
>CAZADO010000059.1:0-18558 GCA_964483885.1 uncultured Alphaproteobacteria bacterium
ATCCGTTCGTTTGTCTCTTCGATGTAGATATCCAAAATTTTCTCGATATGTTCGCGTTCCAGCATTCGGAAAATGATAATCTCATCGAGGCGATTTAAAAATTCCGGACGGAAAAGGTTTTTCACCTCTTCGAGCATCTTGCCCGCCATTTTATCGTAGTCAACCGTCTCCGCGCCTGAGAAGCCGAACTGCACTGCCTTTTGCGCCTCACGAGTTCCGAGGTTCGACGTCATGATGAGAATCGTGTTGCGGAAATCCACTTTGCGTCCCGAACCATCTGTCAAATCTCCGGCATCCAGAACTTGCAGCAAGATATTGAAAACGTCCGGGTGTGCTTTTTCAATCTCGTCGAGCAAGACGACACTGTAAGGTTTGCGCCGCACCTTTTCACTGAGTTGGCCACCTTCATCATATCCGACATATCCCGGAGGCGCTCCGATGAGGCGGGAGACGTTGAATTTCTCCATATACTCGCTCATATCAATTCGAATGAGCGCTGCCGGATCTTGAAAAAGATATTCCGCCAAGACGCGTGCCAGTTCGGTTTTGCCCACGCCGGTAGGACCGAGGAAGAGAAACGAACCAATCGGACGGCGAGGATTTTTCAGGCCTGAACGTGCGCGGCGAAGTGATTTTGCGATGGTGTCGAGTGCTTCTTCCTGACCTACGATTTGTTCGCCGAGTGTTTCTGAAATTTTCAAAAGGCGCTGCTGTTCGGACAACGCGACTTTCGAAACCGGAATCCCGGTCATCCGGGAGACGGTCGCCGCAATATCATCTTCCGTGACTTCCAAAGGTGGCTGCGATTCGTTGCGTTCCCACGTATCTTTTTCCTGCTGCAGCAGAGCTTCGAGTTTGATTTTCTTGTCGCGCAGCATCGCCGCTTTTTCGTATTTTTGACTTCGGACAAGATCATCTTTCTCCCGCTTAACCGCTTCCAAACTTTTTTCCAGTTCGAGGACGCGTTCAGGAACGACAATATGGGAGATGCGCACGCACGAGCCTGTTTCATCCATCACATCAATGGCTTTATCAGGCAGATAGCGGTCGGTGATGTAGCGTCCAGAAAGCAGCACGGCTGTTTGAATCGCTTCATCCGTGTACTTGACGCCGTGGTGTTCTTCGTATCTTGATTTGAGTCCCATCAGAATCGCGACGGATTCTTCTTCCGAAGGCGGATCGACCATTACCTTTTGGAAGCGCCGTTCGAGAGCTCCGTCTTTTTCAATCGACTGCCGGTATTCATTCATCGTCGTAGCGCCGATGCACTGAAGTTCTCCGCGCGCCAGCGCCGGTTTGAACATATTGGAAGCATCTAAAGAGCCGGAGGCTGATCCGGCTCCGACAATCGTATGCAGCTCATCGAGGAAGAGAATGACATTCGAACTCTTCTCGATTTCCTGCATAATCGCTTTGATGCGTTCTTCGAATTGACCGCGGTATTTCGTTCCGGCGACAATCGCTCCCAAATCAAGGGCGACAACACGTTTGCCGAAAAGTATCGGCGATACTTGCTGATCGATAATCCGCAGCGCCAGTCCTTCGGCGATGGCTGTCTTACCGACTCCGGGTTCGCCGATGAGCACCGGATTATTTTTCTTGCGGCGCGAAAGAATTTGCGCCACGCGTTCGATTTCATTATCGCGTCCGACAATCGGGTCCAGTTTTTGTTCTCGTCCCAATTGCGTTAAATCGCGGGAAAAATGATCCAGATTGGGCGTCTTGGATTTTTCTTTTGGCGGCGGAGGTTGCGTCTGACCGGATCCACGAAGAAGATTATCGAGTTCGGTTTTAACGACGTCGTAGGTGACATTAAAACTCTGTAGCACATTGGCTGCCATCGAATCTTCTTCTTTAAGCAGGGCTAAGAGCAGATGCTCTGTCCCGATAATATCCGATGAATAACTTTTTCCTTCGATATAGGAAGCCTTAAGAACTTTTTCAGCGCGCTTGGTGAACGGAATGGCGCCGAATTTCATCGTTCCTTTCGATGCATCGACCATCTCTTCGATGGCTTCCCGCACTTCATCAAGATCGCATCCCTGATTCTGAAGAATTTGCACGGCGAGGCCGTCTCCCAATCGAATAATCCCGAGCAGGAGATGTTCGGTGCCGATGTAATCATGGCCCAAACGCAGCGCCTCTTCGCGCGCAAACTGCAGCACTTGTTGAACACGCATGGAGAATTTGTTTTGTTGCATCGTTACCTCATAGGAGACCCAAACGCCGCGGAGGCAAGGAAAAGAAGACGTGCCGCCGAGCGTTAAGAATCGTATCTATCCGCTATCACTCACGTCACCTTGCCAATTTACGAAAGAGAAGAATGAGATGCAAGTCAGGGGACATCGCGAATTTTTTCCCGGAAGTATCCTGCCGACTGGCGGTAAAAATTTCGACCTGCGTCTGCATTATCAGTTATAAAACATCCGCAAAAACTCTGCCGTCCGACGGCGGAATTCGGCGGTTGGATCCTGTGATGTGTCTCAAAGTTTGAAACTTGCTTTAGTAAAAGCTTTGCGCACTTTAACGGCTCGCAAAGCCTGCAATTCCTGCCTCGTGCCTTCGCGGCCGAGCGACAGGGTTAAAAACGCCGGGCCTGTTTCCAGTGTCAGTTTCGAAATCATGGACACGCTCATTCCCGCAATCCATCCGAGGTCAAGCCCCAAGCGCATAGCCGAAAAGAGAGCCAGACTTTCCCCGGAATCCAAGAGGCGGCATGACCGCAAGATACCCAGAGCGCGTGCAATTTTATCCTGTAGAGCCGCAGCGTTATGACTCTGCAAATCAATGCGAGCCATCGCCTCCTTCTCGATAATCTGGCGTCCCAGAATTTCCATGCGAGAGAGGCTTTCTTCGGGACTAAGCGAGAGGCTGGGGCCATCGGTGAATTGAAAGATATTTCCTAAAATTTCAGACCCTTCCCCCCAGAAACCGCGAACCGTAATCCCTGCATCCGAAACGGCTTTAACGAAGCTTTCCATTTCATGGGTCAACGCGAGTCCCGGCAGATGGCAGAAGAAAGAAAAGCACATAGCTTCTCCTAAATTTGCCGGGCAACTTGTCAGGTAGCCTCTCTGAGGATCACGGGCAATCGGAAGTTTCTGCTGAAGCTCTTCGTTGATAGGCTTCAAAATATCATAGATTTTACGAGGCTGTAATCCCGGCAGGATTCCTGCCAGCCTCAGATGATCTTCCTCGCAAATCATCAGCGATGTATCCTGCCGTTTCCAGATGAAGACACCTCGCGGCAGAGGATCCTGCGCCATCTGAGGACTAATCAGCCGCCGTTCGACCAAGAGATTCGCCTCCAAAGACGTGAGATCATCCAGCGCGATGAACGTTGCTCTGTCTGAAAAGTTTCTCAGAGCATTGTGCACCTTCTCAAGTGTACGCTGACGTTCCGCTTTGTCCTGTCGATGAGGAAAGTGTTCCCCGTGCAGATTTCGTGCAAAACGCAGGCGAGTCGTGAGAACTATGGCACTCTCGATATCTTTGCCCGACAGCCAACCCGGAAACCGGGGAAGCAGCGGAAGTACGGAAACGCGTTGAGTTTCGTTTTCTATCACGGCACGACGAACCATAAAAATTCACGCTAAGGTTTATTCGACTTGTTTCAGCTTATCCCGAATCTGGGCGGCCAGTTCATAGTTTTCTTCGACAAGAGCTTTTTGGAGCTCCAGTTTCAGCTTCTTGCGCTGCAATTCAAGCAATCCAGAATCCATAGATGGAGAATCCGAAGCTTCGTTTTCGAGTGCCTTGATACGTGTACTCCCATGAATCCGTCGTAAAATAGGCTTCAGCGCGTCATGGAATTCATGATAACATTCCGGGCATCCGAGGAGACTGGTTTCCAGAAATTGCCGAAACGTTGTTCCACAAGAGGAACAGGGTTTTTCAGGAATAGCAAAATGTTCTTCGTGTTTCTCGGCCTGCGCGAACAGCTCTCCGAAAATCTGCTGTGCGAAAGCTCGGAGCGCGCCAATCGAACCTTCCAAACTTTGTTCAACGGCGCATTCTCGACAAAGTCGGGTCTGTTTGCGAACATCGCCGATAACCTGAATAAATTCCACCACCGCAGGACGTTGACCACATTGTTCGCATTGATGCATAAGAGGATACCTCTTACAGGGTTATTTCAATCGTTTCGGGTCGTTCCAGAAAAAACGCGTAAGACCGTTCGCGGTTCCAATCAGCAGGTAATCGCCGTCGCGCCGGATAACTTCGACCTGCTCGCTGATCAAACCATCACGAGGACGGTAATCGATCCATTCATGTCGCTCGCGCCACCAGCGCCATAAACCTTTATTGGTTCCCACCCATATCGCCTGTTCGGTCGCTAAAAGGCACATCGGTTCTTCGCCCTGAAGATAGGTGATGGCGAGCCATGAGCGTGTCTCGCCCGTAGCGCTGTTGTAAACTTGCACGCCTTGCCGCGTCGCTGTCCAGACTTCCTTTCCCACCACGGAAATGTCACGAATCGATGCCGTTAAAAGACCCGGATCGAGCGGAATATACTCAAAGACGCGGTTAACAATTGAGCCTCGAAAAAGACCGTTCGGCGTTCCGATATAGAGCGTATCTCCCTGAAGGCGAAGCTTGAGAATGCCGAGATGGCGCAGACTGGCATTTTCATGTCGCCAAACTGTCATACCGGGCAGTGTCAGCAGGTTCAGGCCGCGTTCGGTTCCCACCCAGAGCTGCGTGTCATTCGCCGCCAGCGCACGGATACGGTCACTCCACAAACGATCTTCGATTCCGAAGCGTTTCCACACCTTCTTCTTATTAAACGTCAGAAGTCCATCTTCCGTTGCAATATAGGTACGGTCTCCGGTTGTCTCGAAATCATAGACAATGGTAGAAAGAATCTCACGTTCTACGCGTGGTTCATAGTGTTGCCAAGTCTGCAAATTTCGCGAGCTTTGTGTGATTCCTAAAAGCGGAGCTTCGTTGTCGCCTCCAAGCCAGATATTTTGCTTCTGAACGAGCAGCGCCCGGATATCATTTCCGGCCGGCCCAAGTTCGAACATTTCCGCGAACAAGTTGCGAAGGTCGGCCTTTCCGAGGCCGCTGCCCCATGTGCCGAACCAGAACATTCCCCAGCGATCAACAAGCCAGTCTGTTATAAGTGAGGCGCGCAGAAATTTATCTTGAACTTCTCCCTCCGGCAAAAAAAGGCTGCCATCGGGTATTTTCAGGAGAGGAAAATTTGCCGGTCCACTGCCGATCCAACCGAAAAGCTGTTCCGATTTCAGAGGAGTTTTGCTGCGCAAACCGCGCCATCGCACATCGCCGAATTCACTCATGTCCGAGTAGTCGGGATAAAATCCACCGAATTGTCGACTACCCGAGAAACGACGTACATACGCCTGCCAACCCTGCTCTGGCAGCGGGCTTCCGACTGAAAAAAGTCCCGCATATACCTGCCCGGGAATCACCTCGATAATGACTTTATCGTTTGAGATTCCCATGTTGACCACCCGGTCGCTGGGCAGCCAGAGGTCGCGCGCTTCCCGTCTCCAGCGACGAGCGTTGACATCATAGCGCAGGATTTCCCGATGCGTACACAGCCACAGGAAATTTGTTTCCTCATCATAAACCAGCGCGACGGCTCCTTCCAACGGAATCGCTTCCGCGATGGAATAGCCTACAGCCTGCGGCTCTTCCCAGCGCCGTCTGTTGATATCATAGATAAGAACGCCGCCTGACGAGGCGGCAAAAAGATACCGACTTCCCGCATCAAGTGCGGAGACATGCCGAAAATCGACATATGAGATCCAGTCTCCTTCGCTGAAGGGAAGCTGCGCTCTTGCGGAAACCGCAAAGGATGCTGTCAGAAGTAAGGATATGAAAAGCTTGCGAATCACGTTGTGTTTGCCTGCGTGGCTGAAGGAAGCTTGTTCAAGATGCCTCTGAGCAGAGCGCGGAACCGCTCGCTGACCTGTGCCGCCACGACCTGCACGTCGTCATGACGTAGCGGTTCGGATGAAATTCCGGCGGCTGAATTCGTGATGCACGAAATACCTAAGACTCGAAGTCCTAACGCTCTCGCCGCGATAACTTCCGGGATGGTGGACATACATGCTGCGGAAGCTCCGAGTCGCTTCATCATCTGCACTTCGGCGGGAGTTTCGTAGGCAGGTCCTAAAAGCGCGCATAGAACTCCGCGCTTAAGAGGAATGCCTTGTTCCATTGCCGTTTGCAGCGCCAATTCTTTTAAGCTTCTATCGTAAGGCTCGGACATGTCCACGAAGCGCTGTTCGGCGTTCAGAGTATTATGGCGCAGCGGATTGCGAAATTGGAGGTTGATATGATCCTCGATGAGCATCAGGTCGCCGGGTTGAAAATGCGGATCGATTCCTCCGGAGGCGTTGGTTACGAGCAGCGTATGACAGCCGAGATGATGGGCGATGTGTACGGGAAGAATTACCTCTTGAGGGCTGTAGCCTTCATAGAGATGAATGCGTCCCTGAAAACAAAGCACGGATGTTCGGCCAAGTTTTCCGGCGACAATTCGACCGGCATGCCCCGGAACGGTAGATTTCGGATAGCCGTTCAGTTCCGTCGTCGGAATCGAGACCGCGTCTTTCAATTCATCCGCGAAAGCACCCAGACCCGAACCTAAAATCAGGGCCACATCCGGTCGCAGGGAAATTCGGCGTTCGAGTTCAGCTAAAATATCGTTCATGATTCTATCAGCACTCCCGCAATCGCCGCCGTTTGCCATGACGCCAGCGCTCCGGCGAACATCGCGCGCAGTCCTAATTTGGCCAAATCGCTTCGACGTTCCGGCGCGATACTTCCGATGCCGCCGATTTGAATCGCAATCGAAGAGAAGTTGGCGAATCCGCACAAAGCATACGTTCCGATGATAATGGAGCGCGGCGAAAGCGTGTCCAGCATTCTCGTGAGTTCGAGATACGCCACGAATTCATTAATGGAAATTTTTGTCCCGAGCAGCCAACCCACACTCAGACAATCTTCCCAAGGAACACCAAGAACAAAAGCGATGGGCGCAAAAATATAGGAAAAAATAGTCCGCAGACTATCCGGGAAGTAAGGGAAGTTGAAATAGAAATCCAGATTGTTATGGATAATCAGAAAGATGTGATTTACCACGGCAATCAGTGCGATAAACGCCAGCAGCATCGCGCCGACATTCACGGCGAGTTTGACGCCGTCGGTGGCTCCCACCGCCGCCGCGTCAATCACATTCGCGTAGCGGGTTATCTTTGGGATAATGACTTTCCGTCCGGTCTTGGGAGTTTCCTGCTCGGGGAATGTAATTTTTCCGAAGACCAACGCCGCGGGAGCGGACATAACGGACGCTGCAAGTAAATGACTTGCCGGAACGCCCATCATAATATAACCCGCCATCACCCCTCCGGCAATGGTCGCAAATCCTCCGACCATAATCGCGTTCAGCTCGGAACGTGTCGCGTCCGCGACGAAAGGCCGAATGAGCAAAGGAGCTTCCGTCTGACCGACAAAAACATTCGCGGCGCACGACAGCGATTCAACACCGGAAGTTCTCATCGTGTAAGCCATCAGCCGCGCTAAACCGGCGACAAGGCGCTGCATGATGCCGAGGTGATACGCGACCGCCATCACGCTGCTGAAGAAGATAATCGTCGGCAGAATCGCAAAGGCGAATTGAAATCCGAATGTTTTTTGGAATTCGTCTTTGACGATATTGCCGAAAAGAAATTCCGAACCGTATTTAGTGAAATTCAGAAAGGTCGAAACCTGATCGCCGAGCCACTGAAACGCGATGCGACCGGCAGGTACCCCGAGAATCAGAAAGGCAAAGGTGAGCTGCAGTCCCACACCCCAGAAGACAACGCGCCACGGAAAATGTTTTCGGTCTGCGGAAATGAGCCAACCGAGAAGGATAATAATCGGTATTCCGAGAAGCGAAAGAAACCTGTCCATTACAGCGGGTGCTCCGATGTTCGATAAGGTTTGTCCACGTCAGTAAATCGCTGGCGCAAGGCCGCTTCTGCATCGAGATTCAGAGTTGTATCAGCGCTCACGCTCCAGATAGTCTGCTTGTCAAGCGCGTTGACCAAATCGGCGGCGTCATGCGCGATGATCCAGTGGACACGATGAAGCTGTCTATCTGTAAAGAAAGCCCGGATCGCCTGCGCAAACGTTTTCGAATCTGTTCCCTGAATTTGCAGTTGGATGACAAAGAAATCGCGTTTGAGAGATTGCGCTAACGCGGCCGCTTCCTGCCCAAGCGGCGAGCGGGATAGAAAAATCACCGAAGGCCCAACGCCCGCGGCGGTATAGTTAAATTGCCAGTTGCTGTCAGAAAAAGAAAGGGACATACCAGTACCTTTAAGTGTTATCGCCGCGAGTGGGTGCCCTCACCCCTCGCGCAGATAAATTATTTCTTCAATTCAGAAAGACTCAACTGATTTTTAACAGAGTAAATCGCGTCCGGCGGTCGGAAACATCGGCGGCATCGAGGTTCGTAGGCTTCGTTTGCTCCGACTAAAATCAACTCGCCGCTTTCGACGATGCGCTGCGTGAATTTAGCCGGATTTCCGCACTGCACGCAAATCGCCAGCTCTTTCGTGATGTATTCGGCAATCGCCAGAAGCTGCGGGATGGGTTCGAAAGGCAATCCCCGATAGTCCGTGTCGAGTCCGGCGATAATCACACGTTTGCGATCCCCGGCGAGTTCGGCAGCGACTTCGACGAGTTCGATACCCAAAAACTGCGCTTCGTCAACACCAAAAACATCGGCGTCTTTGGCATGAGTCAGTATATCCCACGCGTTTCGCACCCCGATGGAAGGAATTTTTTGCTGAGAATGTGACACGAGCTGATCGTCTTCATAACGCGTATCGATGCCGGCTTTGAAAATCGCGACTCGCTGCTTAGCAATTTGCGCGCGCCGGAGCCTGCGAATAAGTTCTTCGGTCTTGCCGGAAAACATCGGCCCACAAATAACTTCAATCCAACCGGTATCATGGGGGAAATCAAACATAAGCGATTTGATTATTTTAGTAGTGATTGCACTTTTGTAATCAGGAGGTCAAGGGCGACTTTGTTCATACCGCCCTGTGGGACAATGATATCGGCGTAGCGTTTATACGGCTCGACAAATTCAAGATGCATCGGACGCACGAAATGTTCATATTGCTCTAAAACCGATTCTACACTGCGCTCGCGTTCGAGGATATCGCGGCGCAGTCGTCGCGAAAGCCGGATATCCGAATCGGCATCCACATAAACTTTAATATCCATCAGATTACGAAGTCGAACCGATTCGAAAATAAGAATACCTTCGAGAAGAATAACCTGTCGGGATTCGATGGTGCGATGTTCGGACGAACGCGTATGGTGCGTATAATCATAGAGAGGCTGTGTCACCGAGTTGCCCGCCAGAAGTTCGCGCAGATGTTTTTCCAACAGCTTATTGTCGAAGGCTTCGGGGTGGTCGAAATTTTGTTTGCTGCGTTCTTCGAAGGGAAGATGAGACAAATCTCGGTAATAGCTGTCCTGCTGGATGACCAGTAGCTTGTCAGTGCCGAGCGCTTTCTCGATCTGCTGTGTCACAAGGGTTTTCCCGGAGCCGGAGCCGCCGCAGATTCCGATTAAGCGGCGCGAAGGATCTCGCTCGGGAATGCCGATGTTTTCATCGGCAGACCGTGTGATTAAATCAGGAGTTGGAGTCAAAGTGACGATTCCCGAATGGATAAGGTAAGAGTTCCCGGAGTGATTTGATGATGATTTCCGATGGCGATTTCGAAAGCAAAACGGTGATGTCTCCGGCGTAGTCGTTTAAGAGTTGCAGGCAAGCGCCGCAGGGAAAAATCTGAAGCGGAGTCTGCGCGGCGACCGCCAACCGTTCAAACGAGGTATGTCCGGCAGTCAAAGCTGTAAAGAGAGCGACACGTTCGGCGCAAATCGAAAGTCCGTAACTACTCGACTCGACATTAGCGCCCCCAAAAATATTACCGTTTTTCGTTAAAAGAGCTGCGCCAACGGGAAATTTTGAATAGGTTGCCTGAGCGAATTCGCGCGCGCGCCAAGCTTCGGCAACAAGAGCTTCATTGGTCATGGTCATTTCCAAAAATGTGCATTTTAATCTACAAAATATTCCTCCCAAGTGCAAGGGACTTGTAAAAAAGAGCCGGAAGCTTAAAAAGGATGGTCTTATCGGTCTATTTGAAAGAAAAGATGAGAATGGCACTTGATTTTTATGAGAATTTATATTATATTATCAGGCTATATAGTTGAAGAGATTAACCGTGCTTGGAAGGAGGTGAAAATTAATGCCATACATCAGAATGCGCGATGGTGAACAGTTCGAACGGGGATTTCGCCGATTTGTGAAATCGTGCGAGAAAGCCGGGCTAATGGCGGAAATCCGCAAACATCAGCGTTATGAAAAACCCTCCGAAGCACGGAAACGTAAGTCCAATGCCGCTCGTCGTAAAATGCGCAGACTCATGCGCATCATGGCGCGATAAGCTGTGCCGGTGGCGGGCTGGCGGCCATTCGTATTGAATCGTATAAGACACCTACGGCAAGCCTCTTGCCCGGCGGTGTCTTTTTTTTGACATAAAAAACGTCCGGGACAGGATTTGCACCGGACGCTTGGGATTTGAGAGAAGCGAACTTCTCTTAGGAGGAGCTTGGTAGAAAGGTGTGTTTCACCGGCAGGCTATTTCGCTCTGCCTTCAGCTCTATCTTTTATACCCGACTCCGAAAATCAGGTTCCCGAATAGCTGTCTGTACCCAGAATATCCATATGTTTTATATAAACATAGTATAAAATCTGACGGTGTTGGCTGCTTGCAGCCGACCTATAGTGCACTGTCTGCGGCACTACCAATATTCGTCGAGTCGGGTCGCCTGACCCGGCCGCAATTTAACGTGGAGAAATCATGACCCTGATCGATATTATCGTTCTTGCGATTATTTGCCTCTTCGGCGTAGCGGGAGCGAAGCGCGGTTTTGTATGGGAAGTCCTTACCGTCATCGGCATCGTCGTCGGGCTTTGGATTCCGTACGCATTCAACCATCAGATTGGGGATTTCATCGCGGAATATACAAGCCCCGGTCTGCTGCGCATTATTGTTACCCTTTTTGTTTTCTTATTTATCTTCGCCGCGATTTATATTCTTTGTTCGTACATCGGGTATTCACTGCGCAAGGTCTTCGAAAAAACTTTCCTGAATTGGATTGACCGGGTTTTAGGAACGTTTGTCGGATTGGTTAAGGGAGGTTTGCTTGTAGCAATGATCTTGTTCGCACTAATCTTTTCTCCGTGGCCGAAGCAAGGGGAATCTATCATAGCGAAATCGAAGGTGCTTCGTTGGGGGAAGAGGCAGGTCGAAAAAGTTCTCTACAGAGAACCGATAGAATTGCGAAAGCGAGTTTGATGAACTGGGAATCCGCGCTTCAGGCACTCGAATTCGACCGAGTGCGCGATATTTTAATTTCACTGGCCGCTTCGCCGCTGGGAAGGGAGCGGCTTTCCGGGCTTGCGCCTTTTGATGAAATCGAATCCGCACTACGTATTTCTCGGCGAACGAGTGAAATGGCGACTCTCTTAAATGAGCCTTCCGGTGGTTTTCCGATTTGGGGTCTCGCGGATATTCGGGAGGAATTGAAACGGGCGTCTATCGAGGGAGCCGCGCTCGATGGCGAGGCGCTTCTGAAAATCGCCGAGACGCTTGCCGTGGCGAAATCCGTCCGAGGTTATCTGGCGAAACGGAAAGATGCCTATCCGCTGCTTTCTGCGATTTCAGTACAGTTGGGCGTTTTTACGGATATCGAATCATCGGTTGACCGAGCGATTGACAATACGGGAGAGGTTCGCAACGATGCCTCATCGGAACTCAAGCAGATTCGCCGTGAAATTGCCCGGGAAAAAGAACATCTTCACGACAGATTAAATAAAATTCTGAATGATTGGTCTGAAAAGGGTGTTGTGCAGGAAGCCGTGATTGCCTTAAAAGGCGGGCGGCTGGTGATTCCGGTCATTGAATCCGCGCGCGGTCGTGTGAAAGGACTAATCGCTGATCAGTCCGCTTCCGGTGCGACGGTTTTTCTGGAACCTGTAGAAACGCTGGACATTTCCAACCGCGTCCGTCAGCTTGAAATCGACGAGAAAAAAGAAGTCCATCGCATCCTGAAAGCTCTGACAGGACTTGTTTATGAGCGCCTGAGTGAAATCCGCCAGACGCTTGATGTGCTTGCAGAACTCGATGAAATCTACGCACGCGGGCGATTATCGACTCGCTGGAATTGCGTCGCGCCGGTCATTAATCTCAAAGGAGAACTCAAGATTATCACAGGTCGTCATCCGCTGCTTCTCGAAAGGGCGAAAGACGCGACGGTGCCACTGATGCTGGAGATAATGCCTCCGACGCGGACGCTGGTGATTTCCGGTCCCAACGCGGGAGGCAAGACCGTAACCTTGAAGACCGTCGGATTGTTTTGTATTATGGCCGCCGCAGGGCTTCATGTTCCCGCCGCACCCGGCACAGAAATTCCGCACTTCGAAAAAGTTTTTGCGGACATCGGCGATTCCCAAAGTATCGAAAGCGACTTGTCCACCTTCACAGCGCATTTGATGAAACTTCGGGAGATGGTTGCTGAGCCTCAAGTGCGTAAGCTTATTCTCATCGACGAAATCGGGTTTTCCACCGATCCGGCTTTAGGCGCGGCACTGGCCGAAGCGATTTTGGAAGCGCTGACGCAGCAGGAAGCATTGACACTCTGCACGACGCATCAAGGAGCGCTGAAGGCGTTTGCGCATGAGCGGCTGGGTTTTCTGAATGGTTCAATGGCTTTCGATGAGACGACGCTAAAGCCGACATTTAAATTTCGCACGGGAGTACCGGGTTCCAGTTATGCGCTTGAAATCGCCGAGCGTGTCGGATTTCCATCGGAGCTTTTGGAAAGAGCGCGAGTTTTGTTGGGAGATGAACGCATCGGTTTGGAAGAATTAGTCGCGGAATTGTCGCGCAAAATCGAGAGCTACGAACAATTGCGGCGCAAAAGCGATATCAGAGCCGATGAATTCGAGGGACTTCGGAAACTCTACGCCGAAAAGGTGGCGGATTTACGACGCATCGAACGCGAGCATAAGAAAAAAGCCATCGCGCGCGCCGAAGAAATTTTTCAGAATGCCAATGCGGAATTGGAACGCGCCATCCGTGAAGTAAAAGAAGGGCAGGCCGAGCGAGTCGTCATCAAATCCGCTCGCGAAAGGCTTGAAAAAGCCAAACGAGACATTGCACAGAAAAAAACTGACATTGAAAGTGATGAAAAAACTGTCCCAACGCAGAAGCAGAGCGAGCGTTTGAAGCGCGAGCCTGAAATCGGTCAGAATGTGCAGGTCGTTGGATTCGATATGCCGGGAAAAGTGATTGCTTTGCAGCGAGGGAAAGACCGAGTAGAGGTCGAAATCGGATCGGTGAAATTGTGGGTTAAGCGAGAGGATTTGAGAGAAGCGAGTGCGGAAAGTTCACAACCGGAAAAAGTGACGGTGAAGTTCGAGTTGTCTCAGCGGGAGATTCCTCATCAGTTGGACATTCGCGGTCAATATGCTGAAGACGCGTTGCCTGTTCTTGATAAATATCTCTTAGATTGCTACGCGAATGGATTGAAATATGCGTCGATTATTCATGGGAAGGGAACAGGTGCGCTGCGCGGAAAAGTGCGTGAATTTCTGGACAGTCATCCGCTGGTAAAAGACTACACAGACGGTGGAGCGAATCGGGATGATTTCGGTTCTACGGTAGCGGAACTGGCGCAATAAGATTTATTTCAAGAAGAGTAGTTTGCCGATAGCGGATGTTTTGCCTGCGTTGAGCTGAACGAAGTAGAGTCCGGTGCTGACGGTTGCACCCATCTGATTCGTGCCGTCCCAAATATAGACATGTTCTCCGAGTGAAGAAACCGCGATGGACGTTTTTATCACTTGTCGCCCAAGGAGATCAAAGATTTGCACAGATACGACAGCAGGACGTGCGACGGTGAAGACAATTTTTGTCTGCGCATTGAAAGGATTCGGGTAGCAGCCGGTGAGCTTTAAATTTTCCGGAACGTTAACTGCTGCGTAATCCACTGCTTCCCAAAAGAAGTCATAATAACTGCGTGGCAGAATCTGATAACCTTCCGAGTAAGGTACTGAGTTGTCATACTGGCTGACGATACCGACGACTGAGAACGGGTCAGGAGGCTGAGGTTGGCCGCCAATATCGGTATCTGCATCAATATACATAACGCAGGTGCCGGTTCCGTCCCTGATATCAAGATTGGCATATTCACCTTCCGCAGGCCACGGGTCACCGCCTCTGACTGAAACGCCGTCAATCAATACCAGCATCCCTTCGTAGTTCTCGCCGATGTATGCAACCGTATTGCAAGTTACCACGAGCGGTTCGGGAACTCCTACATGATCCACGACGTCGAGTTCCCAGACGCAATTGCCGGGACCTGAAGAGGCGATTTCGGTCAGGCCATTATAGAAGCCAACCCAACCTTCGACGACGACGCAGTCGCCTTGCATGACGTTGACAGTTCCGATGCTGCCGAAGATGTTCACTCCCGCGTCTTCATCTTGGATGAAGAGGTTTGTCGTGTTGGGATTAAAAACGTAATTCGCGACCGAGGCAATACCGCGGACATGGACGAATTCATGTAAGTGTGCTGGTGTTCCATTAGCGTTATCTTCTTGAATATTGATAATCGTGTAATAGTGCGTAACGCAAGGACCGCCGTCATTTGATTCGCCGGGAGAGAGATAATCTAAAACAATCCAATCCGATGCGTTGTCGTCGGTGTCCTGATGGTCGGGCATGCGGCCGATAGAATTTATAAGACCTGGGGAAAAATCGGGTGCACTGGTTCCGCCCTCTCCCTCGCATTCGAGACCGGTTTCGCATTCGCCGTATCGAACTCTATCGACACTGTTTCCTTGATAACGTAGGTGGATACAGTCGCAACCTATGCCCTGATATCCGCCGTTCTGCCAATCATGGGGCAAAATCAGATCCACATTATCGACACCAGCGCCGCCAACAACAAAATAACTGTCCTCAGGAATAGTGCCGGATAGGACAACAGTTAGGTATTCAGCACCTCCCTGATTCCCGTTGAGCCCGACGAGCGTGTAACCACTAAGATCTGTTCCCGGTGGGCCATAAAGTTCGGTGTACATGATGCTTGTATCGTCACTTCCCGGAGTGTCGTAAAGGATTTCGTTGAGCATAACATATTGTGCGCAAAGAGGATTTGCCGTCGCAAGAAGAATCCACATGCTTAATAGAACAAATTTATCGGTTCGCATGATGATAGCCTCCTATATCATTATCTATTTTATTAAAAGCAGTTTACCGAGAACCATGTCTTGACTCGTTCGGAGTTGAACGAAGTATAGTCCAGTACTGAGAGTCTGGCCGTCGGAAGTTTTGCCATTCCAGATATAGCTGTATTCACCAGCTGATGAAGCAGTAACTGTTGCTTTATTTACTTGCCTGCCCAGTAAATCGAAGATTTCTATTGATACAACAGCGGGATGCGCGACGGTGAAGACGATCTTCGTTTGCGCATTAAAAGGATTCGGATAGCAGTCGTGAAGCTGGAGATGCTGGGGATGGGGGATAGGCTTTTCGACCGCTTGTGAACAGCTTGCAAAATCTGACCATGAGCGGGGAAGCAATCGGTAGTTTTCGGTGTAGGGAGGTGTAGAGTCTTGCTGGCTGAGGATGCCGGTGATGCTGACGGGCGCGTCGGGTTCAGTTTGGCCGTCAATATCGGTATCCGAATCCAGATAGACATAGAATAAGCCCGTACCGTCAATAACGGCAAGTTCAGCTTCCTGTCCGGTTTCAGGCCACGGGTCGCCGCCGACAATCGTTACGCAGGTGAGCTTCACCAGCATTCCTTCGTAGTGTTCGCCGGAGATGCGAGCTGTTTGGCAATTAATTTCTATCGGGCTGGGAAGTGAGGTGTGTTCTATGACATCCAAAATGGGAATGCAGGGATTAAAACCCTCAGAAATAATCTGACACAATCCGTTCACATGAGACAGCCAACCTTCGACAAGGACGCAATCTCCCGCCATAACGCTTGTGGATGATGGATTGCATCGAATATTAATCCCGGCGCTGTCATCCTGAACATAGAAATCTGTTTCTTGAGGATTGAAGACATCGCTGCCGATTGTGGCGATGCCTCGAAGAGATACGAACTCCCCTGCATGCAGGGGAGTTCCGTCGTTGGTATCTTCTTGAGCCTGTAGAATAGACAGGTGCAACGTCTGGCAGGGGCACTGGTTTGCGCGGCCGGGAGTAGGTACTGCAATTACCCAGTCCAAAGCGTTGTTGTCCGTGTCTTCTCTGTCTGGGCAGCGAGACAGGGAATAGCTCACACCGCCCACAGGATACACGTCCGGAGCGTTGGAATCTCCTTCGCCGTTGCATACATGACCCGGCGCACAAATCCCGTAGCAAACGCGATCAATAATGCTGATTCCGTGACGCAATTCAATGCCGTCGCAGTCATCTCCCGAAGGTCCTCCGGCGTCATACCAATCGATTCCCTCGCCAACGTTGAGATCGAGGCTTCTATCGACATAGGAGCTGTCGTCTGTATTGGCAATCACATAGCAGCTATCGTCGGGAATGGTTCCGGATAAGTTAACCGTTCGATAGACAGCTCCGGTGGCTCCTGAAACGCCGACGAGGCTCCAGCCGGACAGAGACACTCCCGGAGTGCCGCAAAGTTCGGTAAAGAGCTGCGCGGGTGCGTCCACTCCGGGAGTGTCGTAAAGAATTTCGTTAATCAGAACGTGCTGCGCGAATACAGAGCACGCGAGCGCGCAGAGAATCCATACGCTGCAAAGCAGGGTGATTTTTTTAAGCCTGCAAGGAAGCATTTCCCCTATATGCCGCTAAAATTTCGCGCTATTTCAGGTAAAGCACTTTACCTGTAACTGCCGCTGTTCCGGCTTGAAGGCGAACGAAATAGAGGCCGGTGCTGACCGATTCGCCAGCGGCGTTGGTGCCGTTCCAAATATAGCTGTATTGACCCGGCGCTTGAACGGGAACAGACGCCTGCATTACTTCCCGTCCCAGAAGGTCGAAGAAGCGCAATGAAACATCCGTGTGGTTCGGGACGTTAAAGCTAATACGAGTCGAAGCGTTGAACGGATTCGGGAAGCAACCGAGGAGTTCGAAACTTTCCGGAACATCAGCCGAGTGAACATCAGCCGCGACAATATGAAAGTCTGCGTAAGCACGCGGTGTAAGCTGGTATCCCTCGGTATGCGGTGATGATGCATCGTATTGGGATACGATACCGACCACATCAAAGGGATATTGCGGTTGAGTTTGTCCGTCAATATCCGTATCTTTGTCAATACGCATCGTGCAGCTTCCGCTCTGGTCGGTAATCGTAATATTGGCGTTTTGATCTGTCGGCGGCCATGGATCACCGCCTGTGATAGAGACTCCCTGAACTATGACAAGCATTCCCTCGAATTCTTCTCCCAGTGTTTCAATCGTGTTGCAGGGAAGAATAATAGGGTCGGGAACGTCACCATGATCTACGATTTCGAGATCCCATGTGCAATTGCCGCCGCCTGAATTTGTAATTTCGATCAGACCGTTGTAGTGGGAAATCCAACCTTCGATTACGACAACATCGCCGGGGATAACATCAGCGGTTCCGACGCTGCCGAAGATATTGACTCCCGCGTCGTCATCCTGAATATAAAAGTTGGTCGTAGCGGGATCAAAAATATAGTTCGCAACCGTGGCGATACCTTCGGTGTGAACGAATTCGCCTAAGTGCACTGGTGTTCCGTCGGCATTATCTTCCTGGATCTGGCTGATGGTGTAAGTCTGCATATCGCAGGGGCCGCCTTCATTGGGTTCACCGGGAGTGATTGCATCAGGAATTCCCCAATCGGCACCATTATTGTCGGTATCCTGATGGTCGGGAATACGACCAATGGAATAATTGATACCGCCAGTAGGATAAGGATCCGGGGCATACCCGGTGCCTTCACCTTCGCACTCAAGTCCGGTTTCGCAGTCTCCGTAGCGAACTTTATCGACGTCACTACCTTGATAACGAAGATGGATGCAATCGCAACCGACGCCTTGGTATCCAGAATTCTGCCAGTCGTGTGGTGAAATCTGATCTACATTATTGACTGCGCTGCCGCCGACAACGAAATAGCCGTCCGCTGGAATGGTGCCTGAAAGATTCACGGTTAAATATTCAGCGCCACCCTGGTTCCCATTAAGGCCGACGAGTGTGTAGCCACTGAGGTCTGTTCCGGAAGGACCGTAGATTTCGGTGAACATGATGCTCGTATCATCAGATCCATCTGTGTCATACAGGATTTCGTTGATCATGACCTGCGCTGATGAAATGCTCACAATCAGGAACAAAGCCGTTAGGCAAGCAAGCCAAAGTGTCCGCATGGTAATCTCCTTACATGAGGGTGAATAGTTGTTATGGTATTGAATCGAAACTTATTATTCTTGTTCTTCGTTTTTCTCATTGCAGGCTGCGCTCAGC
>CAZADO010000060.1:0-7472 GCA_964483885.1 uncultured Alphaproteobacteria bacterium
CCAGATTGCCGGCCCATATAACTCGTAGGCAAGATTGGTCAATCGAAGTTGTTCCGCACGGCGTTGACGTGATGCCTGCATTCCATACTGGCGATAATGATACAAGATTTCAGGAAGATTCGCAAACTGTATGTCTGTCGCCAAACATTTCAACCAGAGCGCTAAATCCTGAGCAAGTCGGAAATCCGTAGGGTAACCTCCCACGCGAAGAATCCGTTCTTTGCGAAACATGGTCGTCGCGCCGCCGATAGAATTTCGGATTCGGAAATCCGATTTGATGTCTTCATGTGTTGACGGAAATGGGAAGGCTTTTTTAACGCAGTTCCCTTTTTCGTTAATATAATCGAACCATGTACCCAGAACATCAATTTGCGGTGAGCGCGATAAAAACTCGAATTGCAGGTTAAAGCGTTCAGGATGTATCAAATCGTCGGCATCCATGCGCGCTATGATGGGAGATGTGGCGTGTGCAAGTGCCGTGTTCAATGCCGCTGCCAGTCCTTCATTTCTGTCTTTCTTGACAATGATAAACTTGTCATCCCGCATATCCATGAGGATTTCCTCAGACCGGTCATTGCAGCCGTCCAACACAGCAACGACCTCGAAATCCTCAAAGGTCTGAGCCTTTAGTGAATGGATACATTCAGCTAAAAACCGTTCACTGTTATATATAGGTAGCGCAACGGATATCGCGGGTACTGGCATGAGGTTTTCGAATTTTCTTGTTTGGGTGACTTGATTATTGCGGAATTCGGGGATGACCTATCCATCAAGGATATATCGGCACTGTTTTCGCTTCAGTTCTTTTCGTGCTATTCTCTTGAGTGCTCCGTTAATATAGCAGTTTTGCCATTAATATTCAATGATGTAAGCAACTCGTAAGTTCTTTATCAGTTTCTGAAATGCATTACTGAAACACTGCATCGACAAGAAAACATACAAACTTTTCTAATCCCTTTTTTATCAACATCTTATTGAAGATTCTTGGCGAATGCGGAGCCGGGAATCCATAAGGACTGTTGTAAGGCGACTTCCAAAAGTTGACAATCCCCTGCCGAATTGGGGAGATATTAAACTTTTCTTAGCGTTGCAGAGTCTAAAAGGTGGAAAGGGGAAAGTCAGATTTTTTCGGAGGATCCCATGCGAAACAGACAATTTATCACCTTAATATTGTTAGCGTTCCTTGTGGCGGCTGCAAGTCTTTCCGCGGCGCCGCGCTATAAGGAACGCCGCTCCACCGATGACCTTGATCGAGTTCATGTGCGAGGGAAAGTGACGCGTATCGAAGGTCAGAAGGCGACTATCCGCACGGAATCAGGAGCTCATGTAAACGTTCATCTTGGACCAAAATGGTACTGGCGGGAGCATGGCTATCAGCTGCGTACCGGTTCTTACGTTGACGTGCGCGGGTATGGAGAATTCTACGAAGAAGATGAAGGGGGATATATTTACCCTTATGAAATTGAAGGGGAAGGCTATCGTATGGATTTAGCCGATGAATACGGTTATCCGCGTTGGGCCCCGGATGATGGATATTATGATGGATGGTATCCGTCCAGAGGTTTCTATCAGGACTACTATTATTGTCCACCGCCGCCCCCACCACCGCCTCCACCACGTTGGTATAGCCACCACCCCCGCTATCATCGCTATGGTCCCAGATATGGGTATGTTTGGGAACCTCGGAGAGGGTGGCACAGGCGTCATTGTCGTCCTCATTTCGGCATCCATGTTGGTTTCTGGTGGCCATGAGATTTCTGAGTTTCTAATACATGAAACGTCCTCGCCTTTGTGGCGGGGACGTTTTTTTATAGCTTTAAATGAATTGATTTTCTGTGGATTTTGGCAAATATGACCGCTTCAATCGGAAGCTTCTTCCTTCTTTTTGGGACGGAAAGGATTTTTCATGACAAAACATCCTTTACATCACATGTTTAGTGCTATTGGCACGTCCGTTGCAACATATGTTCTATGATTTGGCAAAATATGGCAAACACACCTAAAATCTGTTTATAAACACCCACCCACCAATCGTAGGAGGTTTGTAACATGGCTCCCATGACGAAAATCCGGCCGAAAGTAAAGACAAAAGCCAAACCACGTACCACCAAGCCGAGCAAAACCAAGGCAAACAAAACGACTCCCACGTGGAACAAATATTGGAAAAAGACCAATGGAAACACGTGGCAGCATACGTCCTACACAAATCATCCGCTGAGCGGTCATGCGGCAAGTCCGACGCCTTATACATCGGGGTACGCTCCGGGATATTCCGGGTACACAGCACCCAAAATGCAGGCGATGTTTTCCAATCCCAATATGCAGGAGAAGGTCAACCGACTTTTCGACGAACTTGTTTGGCAGGTCGAGAATGACTTGGAAGGTCGCCCCTGGACTCCTCGTTGTGACTGGTGGGAATCCGGCAGAACCTATACAATTCGAGCCTATGTTCCGGGCTGTACTCAGAAGGATTGCCATATTTCTCTTCAGGGCAGCACTCTGACCATTTATGGAACCACCTCAGCCAAGCCGTCTCCGCCGAAATCCAATTGTTTCTGCAACGAATGCTATACAGGCAGTTTCCAGCGTTATTTCAATTTCCCGGCCAGTGTTGATCCCAAGAAGATCAAAGCGGTCTGCAAGAATGGCATTCTGACAGTAACACTTCACAAGACCAGTAAATCCAAATACGTACCGGTCAAAGTAACTTAGTAAAAGCGAAGCACTCGAAGCAAAACAAGCCTGCTGGCAACCTCCGTCAGCGGGCTTGTTTTTGCCATTTAAAAAAGAAAAAGGCCGATCCAAACCGGGTCGGCCTTTTTTCTCTCCCTGCGTGCGGGGGGAATTGTAGGGGGGTTTCCTTAAAAATATTATCCGGGAATTGATTCGGGCGCGGCAAATTCAGCGAAGACCTGTTCGAGATGTGTGATGATATCTTCCGGTTTTTTCCAGACAAATTCGACAGGTAGAATCCAGACGGGAAGACCGAAGGTCAATCCGGCAAGGCGTATGGCATCCTTGTGAGTTGTGACGATGGCTTCCGCTTCAAGCTCGCGAGCCAAGCTTGAGACATTGGCGATGTCGCTCTGAGAAAAGGGATGATGGTCGCGAAAACGGCAATGTTCCAACACTCGAAATCCGGATTCCAGAGCATTCCGGTGAAATCTTTCCGGGCGCGCAATGCCGGACAAGAGCACGACTTTTTCCGGCGGCATGTCTGTTTTGCGCGCTGAAAATCGCACAGGTTTGCAGGTTTGAAGATACGCTTCGATAAGCGGTTTGCCGAATTTATCTGCGAGTTCGGCTACCGCATCGGTCGTTTGTGAACCGACACTGACAAGCACATCAGCTCGCCGCAATGCCGATACCGGTTCGCGCATAGGCCCGGCTGGAAGCAGGTAACCGTTCCCAAGAGGCTTCTGAGCATCTAACAGGACAATTTCGAGATCTTTTTTAAGTGCGCGATGTTGAAATCCATCATCCAACAACAGTACCGGTGATTGATACTTGTCGATTGCCGCGCGAGCGCCCGCTGCACGGTTGCGGTTGACAATGATGGGAATTTTCGGCAGCAGCCGGTGCAGCAGCAGCGGTTCATCTCCGACTTCCAGCCAATCCAAACCTTCATCCGCTTTCGGTTCGATGATGCGCATGGATTTGGTTTGTCGTCCATAACCGCGACTGAGAATCGCCGGGACGCCGGGTTTCCGATGGCGCTGTAACATATTCCGCAATATCGGCACGAGACTGGCGACGCACGGCGTTTTTCCCGTGCCGCCAACCGTGATATTCCCCACGGAAATCACCGGTACATCCACGCGTTCGATTCGAGTCGGAGTATTCTCGAAGCGCCAGTGATGGAATTCCGCTAAAATCTCATACGCGCGCGACGCGGGAATGGTCAACCAGAATGGCTTGACAGCTTTATCGGTCGGAAAATTCATGGATTAAAAATTGTATTGCAGGAAAATGGTCGGATGTGTGAACCAAGTATCTTCTTCAAAGGGATAGTCTTCCGTTCCGGCAGGGACGAAGTTGTATGAAATTTCGACTTCACTTCCGATAGCCCATTGCCGCCATAAGAACCTGAGCTGAGGTTCCGATTGAACGCGCGTTCGTCCGTCGTTCAGTTTGTCGCTGTTGACATCCACGTAACCGTTAAAAGCCAGCCACGGTTTCAGCGCTGCTATCCAGACGAACGTGAACTGCCATGAAAGCTCTGCAGGAAATTCTTTTCGTGCCAGCGCTTGGAATTCAAGCCACGCTTTCCCGATTTGCACATTATCCAAAGCGATTCCATAGAGAAAAACGCCGGGAATAATTTTCACCGGAGCTTCCAGAACACCGTCGTTGTACTGAATAGATAGATTGAGGTTGCCGGGAGCTGTCTTGGCAACGCGGAAATTGTGCGCGATTTCGAAGTAGGAACCATGTTGCCCGGTTTTATCGAAATCGAAATCCGTGAAGAAAAAGGTGTTCCCATAACGGTCTATGTGAAAAAATTCCAGTGTCGAAGTCGTAATTTCGCGGTGGAAATCGTAATGGAGCTGAGTATTGACGAATGTGTTTTTGTCTCCGGCTTGTGCCGTAGCTGCGATAAGAAAAATAAGAAGCAGCGCTTTTTTCATCGTTCCTCCCGGATTTCGCGCGCACTTTCCTGCATGTCGTGCGGGAAAAGGCGAGGGGGAGGCGTCAGCGCATCCAATCGCGCTCGAATGTCATCAGGAATTTCAAGTGTCTCACCGGCCAAATTGTCTTCGAGTTGTTCCTCGTATCTCGGTCCGATAATCGTGGAGTCCATACCTTCGGGAAGCAGGCTGTAGGCAATCGCCAGCGCGACGGGAGAGACAGTCATTTCCTTCGCAATTTTCAGGAATTCCTCGACGGCGTGAAAGTTTCGTTTCAAATCCCAGCGGTCTTTCCACCATGCGCCCGATTCACCGCCGGCAAACCGGCTTCCTTTCGGATCAGGTTTTTGCCATTTATATTTCCCTGTAAGCATTCCTCCGGCCAGAGGACTCCAGGCGACAAGCCCGACATCATTATAGCAGCAGGCGGGAGCGATTTCCAATTCGACATCACGAACGAGCAGGCTGTATTCGATTTGATGGCAGATAAAACTATCCCAGCCACACTCCCGCGCACACGCCGCCGCTTCGCTGACCTGCCAGCCGGTAAAATCCGAGCAGCCGATGTAGCGCAATTTTCCCTGACGAATGAGGTCATTCAAGGCGCTCATCGTTTCTTCAAGCGGTGTGACTGAATCCCAGATATGCACATACAGAAGATCAATCCAATCGGTTTGCAGGCGTGAAAGACTGGCGTTGACAGCGTCAATAATATGCTTGCGTGACAAACCATTATCGTTCGGGCCTCTTCCCATGCGCCAGAAACACTTCGTCGCCAGCACAATATCTTTCCGGCGATTCCCAAGGGCGCGCCCCAGAATCTTTTCGGATTCTCCTTCGTGGCCGTAAGCATCGGCGGTGTCGATGAAGTTATGCCCCGCATCGAGATAGCGGTCGAGGATTCGATTGGAAACGTTTTCATCGCACCCCCAGTCCTGATTTCCAAAATTCATTGTCCCCAGACAAACGCGGGATACTTTGAGTCCTGAATGCCCCAAACGTACAAACGCCATGCTCATCTCCGGTTAATTCTATGTTTTAGCAAACGACATAAAGTTACATTACCTGAGGCTAAGAGTCAAGAGCTGGAGTCGACTTGCGATATCCTCTTTCCCGATGTAGTTTTCGCGTCCAACGAATATATCTGACCCGCTGGAGTATTCTCCAAGAAATTTACTTGATTTATCCTACAAGTTTTCATATACTATTACAGGGATTAGGTTCAACAGTAGAAGTGAAACGAAGCGATAGTTGAATTATATGCGGAGGAGTTACCATGCAAACGCGAAAGTTATTGTTTTTGATGGTCTGTATTATGCTGGGATTGACGCAGACAGGTGAAGGTGTCGAGCCGCCGGATAGTCTATGGTCTGTAACGTATGGAGGGAGCGATTATGATATTTGCTTAGACGCTATCCAGAGTTCGGACGGTGGTTATATTCAGGTTGGAGGAAGCTATTCGTTTTCAGTGGGGGATGAAGATGGGTATATGGTGAAAACCAGAAGTAACGGGACGTTTAACTGGAGTAAGATATATGGCGGGTCAGAGCAGGACCATCTCTGGTGTGTGATTCAAACGTCGGATGGCGGCTATCTTCTTGGGGGAGGGACATGGTCATTTAATGCAGGTTGGGAGGATGCTTGGGCTGTAAAAACAAACGCCAGTGGAGATACAATGTGGACCCGAAAATATGGTGGTTCTCACTATGATCGCATCTATAGTGTTCTTGAAGTCAGTGATGGCTATTTCTTAGCCGGGTATACGTTTTCCTATGGTGCCGGTGGGGCTGATTTCTGGGTAATAAAAACAGATTTTAACGGTAATCCGCAATTCACAGAAACGTTTGGCGGACCGGGTCAGGAGCAATGCCAGTTTATCTCAGAAGCGGTAGATGGTGATATTGTACTGATAGGCTGGACGGACTCTTTTGGCGCAGGTAATGCCGATTTCTGGCTGGTGAAAATGACCGATGATGGGGACAGTGTTTTAAGTCACACTTACGGGAGTTTAGGTCTGGACAAATGTTATGCTGGAGCGAAAACATCTGATGGCGGCTATGTATTAGCAGGTCAAACCGATCCTGATGGCAATTCGATATCGGATGTCTGGCTGGTTCGCACCGCTTATAATGGCGACAGTCTATGGAGTGGAATTTATGGTGGAGGTGCAAGCGAATGGTGTAATTCTGTCTCGCAGACACCTGAAGGAGGATTTATTCTTACCGGAGCAACCTACAGCTATAATCCGAGCGGCTATACGGATGCGTATTTGCTGAAGGTTGCCGAGAACGGTACTGAAGTCTGGTTTGATTTATATGGAGGAACTCAAATAGATGAAGGTTACGCTGCCGCGCGGGCTTCGGATGGAGGTTATTTCATGGCCGGAAATATCCGAGTCGCTGCAGGATCAGACGAAGACCTATGGCTGATGAAAACCGGTACGGAAAATCCGTATCTGCTTTCCGTCTATCCGCTCCAATCTGGAGATTACGATCCTATACTGCGCTGGATCGCACCCTACACATCTGATTACATTATTTACAGCACAACAAATCCCAATCATGACGGCAATCCTCCCGGACTGGACTGGACCATTGAAGATGTTCGGACATACGCAGCGGGACACGCATCATGGCGTGATTACACGCCACCTGAAACCTACAAGAACTACATTGTCACTGTGAGTTTTCTGACGGCGTCACCACCGGAATAGAGGGAAGGGAATAATACGTGATTGGCTTGCCGGCCGTACTAATAGAAAAGCGGGACTGGATAATTCCAGTCCCGCTTTTCATTATATGATGCGCAATATTACTTTACCAGCATCATCGGTCGAGTGACTTG
>CAZADO010000061.1:0-4180 GCA_964483885.1 uncultured Alphaproteobacteria bacterium
GCGAGCGTTTCACCAGTAAGTCCGGCGCCCAATGTCAGGAGATTCGCGTCATTGTGTTCGCGGCTGTTGCGAGCGGTGGAGACATCATAGCAAGCGGCGGCTCGGATTCCGGGCACTTTATTGGCTGCCATCGCCGAGCCGATTCCCGCTCCGTCAATCATAATCCCGCGCGCCGCGCGTCCATCCGCGACCATCCGCGCCACAGCGAAAGCATATTGTGGATAATCCACCGGCTCCTTGCTGAAGGTTCCACAATCCTGAAGAGAGTATCCTTTATCATTCAGGTAGGTTTTGAGGCGTTCTTTTAAGTCGTAACCGGCATGGTCAGCGCCAATGGCAAGAAGATTCTGTGGCATGAATCCCTTCACGTAGCTATAATGCAGGGGAGAGGATGTTTTAGGACAATATATAATATAGCTTTCCGTACTCGAATTGTCAAGGATTATTCTCGCGGAATCCTTTGGATGAAGCTTTTTGAGAGGAAAAAAAACCTCGCCCGGAGGTAATTCCGGGCGAGGTTGAGCAATTTTTTAGCAGGTCAGGCTATTTCATAAGCAGGAGCTTGCGCGTATCTGAAAAACCTGCGCTGGTCAGAGTATACAGATAGACTCCCGATGCCAAGTTGCCGGCATTCCATGTGACCTGATAGAGGCGGGCATCCAGATTCCCTTCCACGATACTCGCCACTTCACGTCCCAGCAAGTCGAAGACTTTCAGAGTCGTGTAGCCGGACTGTGCAATCGCAAATTCAAACGTTGTCGAGGGATTGAATGGATTCGGATAATTCTGTTTCAGCACGAATTCGCTGGGGATTTCAGTATTGATTCCCGGTGTTGCGCTGATAGGTGCGTGTGAGTTGCGCGCGCCCATGATGCTGACATCGGTAAGTCGATACCAGTAAGTTTCGCCGTTTTGTGCCGTGTGGTCAACGTAGGAGTAATGCGTTTCGGTGGCGACGGTGCCCTGACCCGGTTCCTGATGGATCGTAGTCCAGGGACCGTTTTCCGACGCTGCTCTGTCAACGAGCCAAAGCGCATTTTCGGTTTCGGTGGCTGTCGTCCAGTTTAATTGGACTTCTCCATCACCAGCGATTGCTGCAAACGCTGTCATTTCCACCGGCAAGACGCTCTCGAAAGTCAAGCATAAACAGAATGTGTCACCCGGACACATGAAGTTCGCGATAAGAAGATCCCAGTATGAACTGTCCGTTTCCCAATTATGGTGCCATGACGGTCCGATAATCGTCAGCATATCGAAGCACCATTGAGTTGGAGGAATACAATCAGGATCATCGCATGAGGTTTCTCCGGAAGTACAACCCTTTTGGATGATAATTACCGGCGGATTTTCTTGGCCAAGAGCCGGAACGGATATGCCAACCGGTGTTATAGCGTTGTAGCAGACCGTGATGCACATGCTTTCGCCGAGAACAAGATCATGATCCGGCAACGGGCAATCCGCCAATGCCGTACCGTTAAACATCAATGCAACCGCCAAAAGAGCAAAAGGTAAAGAGCTTAATATTTTTTTCATAGTCATCTACTCCAAAATCTTAACAGTGTCTACCCCTGAAATTTCCCCATAGAGCGCGTGCCGTTTCCGGCACGAAGCTCATTACTTCAGCAATAGCATCTTTTGGGTTTGCGTAAACTCACCTGCGGTTAAGGTGTAGAGGTAAATGCCGGACGGCAGATTATCTCCAGCGAAGTTCACCGTATAGCGACCGGCTTCCATGGTGTTCGACACCAATGTTGCCACTTCCTGTCCGATAAGATTGTAGACTTTCAAAGATACGAATCCCGGATCCTTAATGGCGTAGGAGATGGTCGTCTGCGGATTGAAAGGATTGGGATAGTTCTGTTCCAGTGCGTATTCTGTCGGGGGAGCCGCTGTACCGGGAGTAGCTTCAATCGAGTTGTATTCGTGACGCGTGTTGTTAAAGTCATAGGAAATCAAGCGATAAAGATAGGTGGTGCCATTCATCACAGAGTAATCAGTGAATTCATAGTCGGTTGAGGTTGCCACCGTACCGTGACCCTCTACACGGCCAACGTTGATCCAGTTCGTATTGTCTGTACGGCGCTGAACGTTAAAGTAGGCGTTATTGGTTTCACTGGCAGTCGTCCACATCAGGTTGACAAAACCGTCGCCAGTTTGAGCGGCGAAAGCTGACAGTTCAACCGGCAGAATCCAATCAGGACCCTTCAGGCAGGCGCATCCGGGGGCGGCGTCACAGTAAACAACAATCAAGAATCCAAGGGTAGGACTTTGCACAATCACGTTCCAACTCAAGACGGTTTCATCCGCATCTTCGGAACACGAGTCAACACTGCAAGCATCCCAGAAGCCAAAGTCTTCATTGCAGCCGGGGCGAATCCGGAAAACCGGAGGCGCATCCAGTAGAGGAGGAGTGAGAATCGGAATGACATATGTCCGGTGACACAGCCACAGACAGTAGGCTTCATCCTGCGCAACCGCCACTGGAACAACCGGCTCGCAGTCATAAGTGTATCCGAAGTAGTTGTCATCCAACGTGCCTGTTTTCACTTCGAGAACATCGTCAACCGAACCGACCATCGTGTCATTAGTATCGAAAACATCGACATGAAAACTGGCGATATCGCCGGGATCAAGCCCTGCGATAACCTGAACAGCAAAATTAGATAAACAGGTGTAATCGGGCAAGCACACCTCTTCTGGGCATGAAATGGTGTTGTCGTAACCGGGAACGACCAACCCCGCAGGTGTAGATTCAATCGTAAAATACCCTTCAAAGCCGCAAGTCGTTTTTAACGTCAAATACATCGTCTGGGATTCTTCATGCAGTGCCATGTTCAAATAATAGAAGTCATCAGCAAAACCCGGAATACTGGCAGCAAACAAAACACTCACCGCCAAAACGGGAAATAAAATTTTCGACCACTTTTTCATGGTGCGACTCTCCATCGTTTATACTTCAACGTTATGCCATATTTTGAATAGAGTACTTTCCAACCCTATTTAATATAAATCCCAGATTTGATAATGTCAAGGAAAGAAAAGAATGATTTAAGTTTTCTTCTGGTTAGCCACATGAGAAAGCTATATCTTTTTGAGATTGCAACATGCTGTTATATAGACAACTAAATGGATTCCTTGAGTTAATTAAGGGGATGAATTGAAGTGGAAGTGACCCTTTGGGGGGAACAAAGCCTCCATATGCCTCTCCAAACCGTTCTTTTTCAGTAAAAATCTCCCATGAAAACTTGCGCCGCAAGACTTAACAAAAAGCCGCCGAAAAGCCTGTTCACAGGCCTGTCCGGCGGCGAAAAATCCACAGGTTGTTTATCTCATCAGTAGGGTCGAGCTGTCACCTGATAGAAAGCGGCAGTGTCTGTTGATAAGATACCTGCATCTATGTAGGTCGTGTCACTGGTAGTCGATATCGAATCGGCTGTTCCCGGATCCATCGGGAAGATATTATGGCGGTAGATGGTATAACTTGCTGCCCAGGCTACCGGCTCCCAACAAAGCTGAAGATCAGAACCACTTGGGAGAGTAACGAGGTTCTGTACATTGTCCTCACAACCGGCGTTCGTCGCATCAGGTGTGACATCGAAGAATTCTTGCCATACCGCAGCGCCGTCGCATATCCGTCCGTAGGACTTATCGGCTCCGATATCATCAAAGGGGACAACATCTATCCGGTGATTACACATGGTTCCTTCTATGTACACACCAATGGTATCGCCATCATTTGCCAAAGTAAAATTTGCATGCAAACCGGGATCGCTAACATCATTATCACAAAAAACGACAATATGATCATTCGCAAGAAGTAGGGTATCCGGAAAAGCCCATAATCCCAGATCCCTGAGGTTGTTCGTCAAGTAATATCCCAAAAGATTTACGTCATCCGGTCCCGGATTGAAAATTTCCACCCAATCTTCGTGCTCACCCTGCGGATCCAAATAGTTGAAGCGGAGATTTTCAGACATGATTTCGTTAATCACAAGGTTGGAAAGCGGATCGCCTAACTCCATCACAGTTGATTGATAAACCTCTTTAGAGTTGTCATCCTGAATGAAGGCGATGATTCTTAAGTCCTCAAGGTTCCAGCTTGTTTCTTTCGTGAAAGTCGCAACGTATTCGAGGGAGCTGTCTGCATCCAGCGTAAATGAGTAACCTGTCGCATTCGGTA
>CAZADO010000062.1:0-3830 GCA_964483885.1 uncultured Alphaproteobacteria bacterium
TATTACCTTGATTTCCTGATGGCGAAAAAATCCAGCGATAAAAACCAGACGCCTTCGACGCCGGCGATTCCGCAGATTTTCGCTTTGAACGCTCAGATGGATCATATTTTGAACGAGGAAGGCCTCGAGAATCGCTGGGCACGTCATATTCATTTAGCTGAAATCGTGCAGAAATGGGCGATAAAAGCCGGATTTACACTCTTCCCTGATAAAGGCTACGAATCGCGTACGCTCACTTGCATCAACAACAACAAAGGGATTTCCATCGCCGCTCTGAACAAAGAACTCGGCAAGCGCGGCGCGGTGATCTCCAACGGTTACGGCGATTTGAAAGAGAAAACGTTCCGCATCGCTCACATGGGAGATGTTACCGAACCTGAAATTCGCGAACTATTAGGATGGATTGACGAAATTCTGCCGACGCTATAGTATCAACGACGTGAGAATGACGACGTATCGCAACAACTCCATTATACTGCTCTCTTTACTGCTCATTGCCGTACCGGTTTTCGGGCAAATCAGTTTCGAGCCGATTCTGCTTTACGATGATTCCGATACGCAATATGAGCTGACCGACGCCATCTTGACTCCGGACGGGAATCTAATGATAGCGTGGTACTTTTTTACTCATGAGCGGATGGGTTCGAAAGTGCATACGTTTTCACCGTTAGGTGAACCTTTGGGAACTCCGTACGCGGTGATTGATTTGCCGATAGGTCAAATAACCTGCAAGCCTGTCAGTCATATCGCTGTGCGAGAAAATGGAGCTTGGGCGGCGTTGACAGGTTTTGCGTGATCGGACAGCTTTCGTGTCCAGTTTTACTCCCCGGAGGGTGAGCTGCTGGGCGCAACATCGCGGCAGAATACTCATAGCGGCTTTGTGGCAGCTATACCGAATGGCTTCGCGTTCACATATTTCACTGGCTTAGAAGGTCGTCAATACGTCGTTCTGACAGATTCCGCCGGACAGGAACTTTTTAGCTTCGAACCTACTCTCCCTCAGGGAGTGGGTGTTGTCGATTTTACAAGCTTCAATGATGAACTTGCTCTGGCATGCTATCAGGCGGACTATCTCCCAGATGAGATTCATCGAGGATTACTGGTGCAACGATACGCTCATGATGGAACGCCCCTCGGACAAAACTACTGCATCAACGATACATCCGGGCAAAGCACGGTTACGACAGGCTACGCCTTTCATCTGACACCGACGAACCGGATGGAAGCGGCGATGGTTATCAAAGACTACAGCTCGCCCATACATCAATATACCACCTTTGTCGGTGCAGAATCCAGCGAAACACAAGTCTCCTGGAATTTGAGTGATACTCTGAACAATGTTTATCGCCTCTATGCCTTGACAAAGAACAGCGAGCAGGAGATGGTGCTCGCGATTCGCCGGAACAATCAAAGTGTCACCAATGAATATCTGGATTTCTGGGCCTGCGATTCAACTGGAGTGAAACTTGGCGAACCACTTACCATCGCATTACCGGACAGCCAATTCAGTACCGACATAAAACTTGTTACGCTTGGGGAGTCTTTCTACGCTGTTTACAGCTATGGTAATTTAGGATGGCCGGATAATCCACTGCAAATCTGGATGACGGCTTTTACGACGAGCGATATCCTTCCAGCGAACAAACCTGTCACTGTGCCGGAAGTCATTGCATTGTCGGCGTGGCCCAATCCATTCAACAGCTTTGTGTCTATCGAATATTCTCTCCCCGTTCAGATTTATGTGACACTGTCTGTCTATGATATTCTTGGCAGACATGTAGAAACTCTGTTGCAGGAAACACAAATACCGGGCATGCATCGCGCGTATTGGCATGCAGGGCCTTATGCTTCCGGCAGCTACTTCATCCGGCTCGAGAATTTATCAGCGCGAACCGTGCAAAAAATCATGCTCATTCGCTAATAATTTTTAACACAACAGAATCGAGGAAAGGATCATGGCAAAGATTCTTATTACAGACGGCATGTCGGCAGATGCCATAAAAAAACTGAAAGCTGCCGGGCTTCAGGTCGATGAACAGCACTACGATGAACCGGAACTCATTAAAGTTATTCCGAATTACGATTGTGTCGTTGTACGCAGTGCGACGAAAATTACTGAGCCCGTTTTAGAAGCCGCGACAAGCCTGAAGCTTATCGTTCGCGGAGGAGTCGGTCTGGACAACATCAAGGTGGACTACGCGAAAACGCTCGGTATCTCTGTGCGTAATACTCCGCGAGCGTCATCGGCGTCTGTTGCTGAGTTAGCGCTGAGTTTCATCTTCGCGATTGCAAGGCGCATTCCGGACGCGACCGCTTCGATGAAAGGCGGAAAATGGGAAAAGAAGGCTTTCTCGAAAGGCTTTGAAGTTCAAGACAAAACACTCGGTATTCTGGGCATCGGACGCATCGGAATGGAACTCGCCGTGAAAGCAAGTTCGCTGGGAATGAAAGCTATTATTGCTCACGACAAATATGTGGATTACTCGCCGTTCCGCTGGATAGAAATGGTTTCCAAAGATGAGCTGCTCGCGGAATCCGATATCATCTCCCTGCACATTCCCGCGGCGGGAAAGACTCCCGAAATCGGCACGAAAGAATTCAAAAAGATGAAAGACGGCGTGATTCTGATTAATTGCGCGCGCGGCGGTGTTGTCGATGAAGACGCGCTGCTCGTCGCGTTGAATTCCGGGAAAGTGCACGCCGCCGGTATTGACGTCTGGGTGGGAGAACCCAATCCGCGACGCGAACTCGTCGAACATCCGAGTGTGTATTGCACGCCGCATATCGGCGCCGCCACCGGTGAAGCTCAGGCACGTGTGGGAGCGGAAGTCGCTTCGATTATCCTGCGCGAATTCGGAAAAGCCTAAGACAAGGGGAACCGCTCATGTCAAGAGACGACCTCGCCTTCGAGATTAAAGACCTGTCCACTCGCTTAGGGGAACTCAGGAGGGGCCTTTGACCTCGAAACGCGTCAAAAAGAAATCGCGCGTCTGGAAGCTCAGGCCGCCGCCGATGATTTCTGGAATGATCATCAAAAAGCGCAGCAAACCCTGAAAGAACTTGCGGAGCATCGAAGCTGGACGGAGAAATACGCCAAGCTTGAAAAATCTTTGGAAGATTTGCAGGTCTTCGTTGAAATTGCCGCGGAACAGGAGGACAAAGCATCACAGGAAGAACTGGACAAGGAATACCGCGCTCTACTTTCTTCCTTTGAAGCGCTGGAACTTCAGGCGATGCTTTCGGGCCCTGATGATGCGCGCAACGCGATTGTCTCTTTGCATCCCGGAGCCGGCGGAACGGAATCCGCTGACTGGGCCGGGATGCTTTTCCGTATGTATATGCGCTGGTTCGAGCGGCGCGGCTGGAAAGCGGAAGTGATGCACTTTGATCCCGCTGATGAAGCGGGCATTCGCTCCGCCGCGATTGAAGTCACCGGCGAATATACGTACGGTTTTTTGCGCGCGGAAATCGGCGTTCACCGGCTGGTGCGCATCTCGCCTTTCGACGCGAATGCGCGGCGGCATACATCCTTCGCCAGCGTTTTCGTTTATCCCGAAGTGGACGAGATTCCGGACGTCCCCATTCGACCGGACGATATTCGCGTGGATACCTATCGCTCATCAGGCGCGGGAGGACAGCATGTGAACAAAACCGACAGCGCTGTAAGAATGACTCACATTCCGACCGGTATTGTCGTGACGTGCCAGAGCGAACGTTCGCAGTTTCGCAATCGCGATTCCGCGATGAAGATGCTTATGGCAAAACTTTATCAAAAACGGCTTGACGACGAACGCGAGCGGCTGGAAAAAATCGAAGAAGGCAAATCCGAT
>CAZADO010000063.1:0-3562 GCA_964483885.1 uncultured Alphaproteobacteria bacterium
GACTTTTCACCGCGCATCATGCTTGAAGCGGAAATCATCAGCTTTTCGCAAAGCCGGAGCGATTGGAGCGACGTGTTTGACATTCGCGCCGGTGTGGAACAGCAGGTCGTGCGGGGAGTCCCTGTGCGCGCCGGAGTATATTTCTCCGATGCTCCCGATGATGAAGGACGAGCTCTGTCTATTTTTACGGCCGGCATCGGCTTCCAGCACAAGCAAGTTTTCGCCGACTTCGGCATGGAATTCGGCAAGGTAAATTACACACATCCCGACCTCTTTCCCAACTCACGTTTCGGGGGAGAGCGCACAGATATAGACCGCGTCGAGACTGGCCTCTGGCGCGGAATGATTTCGCTGTATTACAATTGGCGATGACGATTGATATGAGTGGCTTTTGAACTGCAAAGAATTAGTTTGGTGACACCATGATTATTCTCATTTTTATAGCGGCTTTCTTTGGGAGCCTTTTGGCGACGGATTTGAACGCGGCTACTGAGCCGTATCGTCTGTTAGTCCTTCATACGAACGATATTCACGGCGGGATTGACGCCGGTAAAGCTACGTTCATGAATCCCGAATTTCCACCGTCTCTGGGAGGGGCAGCATCCGCGGCGCGCATCATCCGTACGATGCGCAAGCGTGCCGAAGAAGAAAAAATGGGCTCTCTCTTGATAGATACAGGTGACATTTGGCAGGGAACGATGGTCGGTACCAAGACAGCAGGGCGAGCTGTCATGGATTACATGAACGCTATCGGCTATGATGCGACGGTTATCGGGAATCATGAATTCGATGCTGGGCGCAAAATATACGAAGACAGTTGTCGTGCTCGCGCGAAATTTCCGATTCTCGCTTGTAATCTGTTGGACTCCACGGCTCAGGGAATACGCTTGTACGTTGAGCCCTATATCATTCGGGAATTCAACGGAATAAAAATCGGTATTGTCGGCCTTGCGACAAGCGAAACACAACGATTCAGCTTTGCCGAAAATATTCGAGGGCTCTATTTCGCGCCGGAAGTCACGTATGCACAAGCTTACGTTGACACGGTTCGAGCGTTAGGAGCCGATCTGGTTTTCATCGCATTTCATCATGGTTTGCCCTATGATCGGATGGAAGCATACGAGGATTTGGAAAGATGGGAAGCAGAGGGTTGGACATCGGGCTACGCTCGCAACGCCTTTGAACTCGCCCGACGGATCACCGGCGCTGATGCTATCTTCTGCGGTCACATCCATGTTGGCTATCAGGAACCGTGGGTGGATCCCGTCACGCATATTCCCTGTTTTCAAGGCTACGCCAGAGGAACCTCTATCGCCGCGATTGAATTCGAGATTGATCCGGAAACCAAAACACTCATCCGCTGGAAACCCTATGCGGATCAAGGGTTACTGCTGACAACCTTTGCCGATGAATTCCCGCGAGAGCAGGACATCGCCGAGCCGATTGATGCAGATGTTGCTCGCGTCGAAAAGGGATATGACGAACCCGTCGGCGAAACACTTGTAAATCTCCCCCGCATCGGCGAAGGAGAAACCCTGATGGGGAATCTCGTCTGCGATGCCATGAGATGGAAACTGCATGGTGATGTCGCTTTCACAAATCGAGGCGGTGTGCGCGCTGATCTTTCCATGGGTAAAATTACTCCTCGGGATGTGTTCATGGTACTGCCGTTTCAAAATGAGCTTGTTGAAGTGCTTCTCACGGGTAAATTCCTCCGGGAGCTTTTCGAGGATAAGCTCGCATTCGGCGGCAGCGGCATGTTTATTTCCGGATTGCAGATAGAAGCTGATCGCAGTAGGCCACCCGGCGACCGCATCACGGTCTTTAAAATCGGAGGCAAGGATATCGAGCCCGGTCGGCTTTATCGCGTGATTACCACAGACTACCTCCTCGAAGGCAATTCAGGAATGGCAAAGCTTTTCGAACATTATGACGAAGCGACGCCCGCCGGTGTTCTCATGCGCGACGCGATGGTCGAATATATCCGGGAACATTCTCCCCTGAATCCCAAACTCGACGGTCGCTGGAAATTTATCCAATAAAAAAAGGGCTTCGATAAAAGCCCTCTTTCTGTTTTCAAGTTGTTCCTTGACACATTTTTTCTCAGGATCGGATTTCAAGAAACGCATAACCATCCGTGAGGATGTCGATCGTTCCGCTAACATCTGTGCGGAAAATCCGTACGCCCCGTTCTTCTAAAAATTCTAATGTCGATTCGTGAGGATGGCCGTAGGGATTTCCCGCTCCGCAGCAGATAACTGCGAAAAGAGGCTGTACGGTATCCAGCCATTCCGCATTCGTGGCATCGCTGGAGCCATGATGACCGATTTTCAAGACTTCGCTCTCTAATTGAGAACCGAAACGTTCGATTAGACTTGCATCGACTGGAATTTCAGCATCGCCGGTCAGCAGGAAACCCATCTGACCAATCGTGAATCTTAGGACGATAGAACGGTTATTCTCATTGCCATCATTAGACCCTTCCGGGTAGTCCACATTCAACACGGTCACGACGACAGCGGTATCTTCGATATCCCATTCCTCGCCGACGACAAGACCGCTGGGAGATGACGGCGAATGATAAGCGCCAAAGGAAATGTTTGAATTCCGGACATCGTTGAGTCCGCCGTAATGGTCGGCATGGTGATGCGTCTCGACAAGATGATCCAGCCAGACAATCCCGCGACCCAGCAAGTAATTAAGCGCCAACGGAACACCGTCCCCATCCCAAGAACCATCGCCGAAAGACGGTTCATTTGTCCCATAACCGCCGTCGATTAAAATCCGTTTACCGGTGGGTGTTTCGATTAGATGACTGTCGCCTTGCCTGACATCAATCGTGGTCATGCGAAAGAGCGGTGCGGAACTGACATCCAACGTCTGAAAACTATCCAGCGGACTTTCAAATACAATCTCGCCTTCGGATGAAACGGTCGCATAGCGATACCAGTACGTGTGATACGAAGAAACGGCTTTCAGAGGTATGGACAAAGTGGTTCCAGTTACACCAAGTGCTGTAACTTCCCTATCGAGGAAATTCGCGGATTCGCCGTAATAAACTCTGCCGGACGCGGGAGATGAATTCGTCCAACTAATCGTCATCGTGCCGTCATCTTCACTTTGCTCTTTGGTTTCCATATCCACGACACTGAAACGAACGCTCTGACGTGTTTCCAATCCCTCGGTATCGGTGACTTTGATTTCGAGAAATTCGTCGCCTTCGAAACCTGCGGCAAAGCTCACATGAAGCGCAGAACCGCTGAGCGTAATCGAGAAACTCTGAGCTCCGGATACCGCCCACGTCAATAGAGAATCGGGCGTTTCATCCTGAACATACCCGTCAAGAATTAACGCGGGAAACGCGCCGTCGGCGCTGCGAGCGGCCTGTGCGGGAATCCGAAAAAGTCGCGGCGCTTCATTGACACTCTCCGTTATCTGCTGAGCGCAGCCTGCAATGAGAAAAACGAAGAACAAGAATAATAAGTTTCGATTCAATACCATAACAACTATTCACCCTCATGTAAGGAGATTACCATGCGGACACTTTGGCTTGCTTGCCTAA
>CAZADO010000064.1:0-3201 GCA_964483885.1 uncultured Alphaproteobacteria bacterium
CTGATTTGAAACGTTCGAAGTTGAAGAGATGGCCTTTGCGGGGGTGGAAGCCGTTCTCTCTGAGCACCTTCTGGATGGTAGGCTCGCTGACCCTGATGCCCATTTTTCGAAGCTCGTCTTTTATTCGGCGGGCGCCAGCGATCGGATTCGCTGTCTTGATTTGGACTATGAGGTCTTTGATCTCCTGGGTAAGCGGCGGCCTTCCCCCGAGTCTCCGTTTTCTCCACGGCCAGGGGCCCCGTCTGAAAACCGCTCTCCATCTCGAGATCGTGGGTCTCGAGGCAGAGAGATAGTAGTTTTGAAATGCCTTGTCTCCGCGGGTGAGTAAGAACGCGAACACCTGCACGGCTCTCGTTGTGAGAGACAGCCTCGGGTGCTTGCCCTTTTCCGCCTTCAGCTCCAACACCAGGGCCCGAATTTGGGCCTTGAGCGCCATGTTCTCCCGGAGGATGCGCATCACCTCGGGCGGGGTGCTGTTTCGCGGCAGCCGCGTTATCCGGTCGACCGTGTGAATGATAAGCTGTAAAACGATTAGCTGAAACGTACGAACAACGAGACTGAACATTCGGTGTTGATCTCCATAAAGAGGCAATCTCGGTCAATTCATTTTTTTCTTCAGAACAGCCTGAACGGACTTCGTGTTGCTCTTGATTAAAAAAGCGATCGGCATACACAAGAGAACCGTCAGAAAGAAACAGAAGCATCCCTTTTGGGGACGTATCCTCGTTCTGTAGGCTTCCACCGTGTTGGAGATGAGGTTGCCGGTGTAGACCAGCTGCATCATACATTCGATATAGATGGTCTTTTGCTCTCCATAGCAGTCCACGACCCGTTTTCGCGCGTTCTCATCGGGCTCTCCCCCGGTATCCGACCAGTGTTGGGCGTAGAGGAGGGCCACGGCTTCCTCCTCCGGGAATTCGTCGAGCTCGCCCTTCAGAATGCTTACCGCCTCCTCTACGCCGACGCCTTGTTCGAGAGCCGACTTCGTGTGACGGTAGGAACAGTTGACACACTCGTTCACGCCGGTCACGGCGAGCATTATCTTCTCCGCGAACGCATCGCTTACTCTGTCGTCATCAGCGGTTTTCTTTATCGTTTTCGTTGCCCGAGAGGCCTTGGCGAATTGCTTGAAGAGCGCCTTCATCGAGCTGAAATACCTTTTATGAAATGTCTTTTTAGATTGGCTCATTTTTTTGTCAGCTCCATGAGCATGCCCGCAGTCATGAGAATCGGGGTCGCGATATTGATTAGCACGTTCATTCCCATAAAAGGCAGCAACCGCTTGATATTTTCGTTGTATCGAAACGCGCCGAACATCGCGGGGAGCGCCAATAGCAGCGTTACCAAACCCAGCAGGGTCATCGTCGGCAAGAAATCGAGGAGAACACCGACGGCAATGGTGACGTAGGTCAAAACGAGAAAGAGACTATAGACAAGGCTACCGGTACGCTTGTCGGCGGCGATGAGCAGGTGCCGGCGTCCCACCGCGCGATCGGCCTCCACGTCTGGAAACTGGTTGAGCAACAGCAGGTCGCTCACCAGGAAGAACGGAACCAGTGACGCGATGAAGGCGCTCGCGGAGTAGGTCCCGGTCAGGGCGAAATGGGTCCCGACCACCATGAGGGGCCCAAAACCGAGTCCCGGCGCGATGAGGCACAACACGGGATAGCGGACTAGGAAAATGGAGTAGGAGACCACCACCACAAGGCCCAACACACCCAGCGGCAGGAGTTGCCAACCCCGGACGGCGGTGAAATAGATGCCCACGGCGCCGACCAGCAGAAGGGAGATCAGAACGGTGAGACGAGTCGTAACGAGCAACTCGGGATGCCCCGGCAGGGTGCCGCTCCCGCCGCTAAAGGGCGTGCGGTCCGTGTGGAGGTCGAGACCGGACGAGAAGTCGGAGATTTCGTTCAGCGCGTTAACTCCGATGTGTGCCGAAACTGCGCCTATCAAGACGGCGACCGCTTCCAGGTAGCTCACCGAGTATTGCTCCCAAAGAGCAGTCCCCATCCCCAGCGCCACACAGGCTGGCGTCAGTACTAAAAATGGCACCCGCATGGGTCCCGTGATCAATTTCAGTCGCCCCATTTTTTCCCCTTCTTTTTCATCAAGAATCATGAGCCAAAGCTCGTTTCATACCTAGAATGAACAATATCACCGCCAGGCAGGTTTGCATTTTATGGCATTGAGGCGAGTTTTTTCAACAAACCGATTCGTATGCATCTGGGGATAATCTAAAAAGATTTCGACAGATTCAAAGGCCACTTAGGGTGCCATGCGCGGCGGAACGAAGTGGCGTTGTTGCTCTTTCAAGATCGTTTACCGCGTCCGTCCCTTTCAGGAGTATCGATGCCGAGCCGCTGGATTTTCCGGTACAGCGTGCTCAAGTTGATGCCGAGCTCTTCCGCGGCGAGCGCCCTGTTGCCTCGATGCTCGGCGAGCGCTTCTTGAATCAGGGATTTCTCTTGGACTTTCAGGTTCATCCTGTGCCGAGTTTTTTTGTGATCGCGAGCCGTGTTGTTGATTAGGTAGGGCGGAAAATGATGGGGTTCAATCATCCCGGCGCGACATAGCACGAATGCGTGCTCCAGAATGTTTTGCAGCTCTCGAACGTTTCCCGGAAAATCGTGGTGTACGAGCAACGACAACGCCTCTTTGGAGAGCCCCGTGATTTCTTGGTCATGCAATAGATTATGGGTGGCGATGAAGTGGTCGACCAGAAGTGGGATATCCTCTCGCCGCTCTTTCAAGGGAGGGACATCAACCTGGATGACATGAATTCGATAGTAGAGATCCTCTCGAAATTCCCCTGTGTTGACGAGCTCCCCGAGGTCCTTGTTGGTTGCGGTGATGATGCGCACGTCCGCCCGCACGGACTCCACGGAGCCCAGCGGCTCGTAGGTCTTTTCTTGGAGAACCCGAAGCAAGCGCACCTGCATCGAATGCGAGATATCACCGATCTCATCCAGGAAGAGTGTCCCGCCATCGGCCAAGGCAAAGCGTCCGAGCTTGTCCTTCTTGGCGTCGGTGAAGGCTCCCGCCTTGTAACCGAACAGCTCCGATTCGAGCAGCGTGTCCGGAAGCGCGCCGCAGTTCACGGGCACGAAGCGTTTCTTTCGCCGCGGCGATAGCGCATGAACAGCGCGGGCAACCAGCTCTTTGCCGGTTCCGCTGGCACCCTGTATCAGCACGGTGGTA
>CAZADO010000065.1:0-6390 GCA_964483885.1 uncultured Alphaproteobacteria bacterium
TTGGCATTCTACTCGGCGCTCTCGCTCGCTCCGCTTTTGATGATGCTGCTGGCGGCGACCGAATTTCTGTCGGATGAATTGGCCAATTCGGTGATTGCGCAGATTCAGGCATTCGTGGGGGAGCGTGCAGGCCAAGGATTGACGCTGGTGATGGAGAGCACGCGACTGCAGAATGTTGCGGGGCAAATCGCCGGGTTGGGATTGGTGGTGATGCTACTTTCGGCGACGATGGCGTTTGCTCACCTGCGCCGCTCGCTGAATTTAATCTGGAAAGTGAAGGTTCGCCGGTCTCATGTGGTTCACTGGTTGCTGACGCGGGTCATGTCTCTCGGACTGGTGTTGGGAATCGGGTTGTTGTTGCTGGTGTCACTGACGGTAACGGCAGCGCTTGGATTTTTGTTTTCCAACACCGGTGACTGGACACTGATTGACGCCGGGGTGTCGCTGCTCATGTATATACTGCTGTTCGGCCTTATCTACTGGCTGCTGCCGTCCGTGACCGTCGGCTGGCGCGATGTTGCGATGGGTGCGGTGGTCACGGCGATTCTGTTTGAATTTGGCAAGTGGGGTATCGGCCGCTATCTGAATTATGCCAGCATCGGCTCGATTTACGGCGCGGCAGGATCGATCATCGTGCTGCTGGTTTGGATCTACTATGCGTCGATTGTGTTTTTCTTCGGCGCGGAAATCACTCATGCTTACGCGAAGCTCTACGGTTCTCTGAGGAATCGACGGAGCGGCAAATCATAGAAGCACATCTGTGTTTTAAATCCGTGGATATGAATAGCTGTGAGGCGAGACGTTGACGTCGTGTTTTTTTGTATCTGATTTACATGGCCGGTTAAAACGCTACGAGAAACTTTTTCAAGCCATCGCGGACGAACGCCCCGATATCGTTTTTATTGGCGGGGATATTTTACCGCATGGCTTCTCCTCTCTGTCGCCATTTGACGAGCATCAGAATTTCATCCATGATTTTCTCGTGCCTGAGTTTCTGAAACTTCGTCATGCGTTAGGAGAAAGGTATCCCCGCGTCCTGCTTATTCTTGGGAATGATGACAGCCGAATGGAGGAAGCAGCGGTTGAGGATGCAGCGGCGCAAGGAGTGTGGGAGTATATTCATAACCGCAGAGTCGATATCGGGGCATACCAATTCTACGGTTATGCTTATGTGCCCCCGACGCCTTTTTTGTTGAAAGACTGGGAGCGCTATGATGTTTCGCGGTATGTGGATCCGGGCTGTGTGTCACCCGAGGAAGGTTGGCGTACGGTAGAGGTGTCGGAACAAGAAAAGAAGTACAGTACTATTAAAGAAGATATTGAATTGCTCGCGGGGGACGCGAACATGGAACATGCGGTTTTTCTATTTCACACTCCTCCTCATAAAACACATCTTGACCGCGCGGGGCTGGACGGAAAAAAGATTGAGCATGTGCCTTTGGATGTGCATATCGGTTCTATTGCGGTAAGGCGTTTTATCGAATCGCGGCAGCCGTTACTCACTCTGCACGGTCATATCCACGAGTCCGCGCGACTGACGGGTTTCTGGAAAGATACTATCGGCAGGACACAGATGTTTTCAGCGGCTCACGACGGGCCGGAACTTGCACTCGTTCGTTTTTCGCTGGAAAATTTAGCCAAGGCTTCACGCCAGCTTATTTAGAATCATCTGTGCGCTTTTTCAACGGAAGTTCACGCGCGGCATCCGTTACCGCTCCGATTTTAGTCGCAAAGCTGGTGCGATTTTTGATGTCTTCGTCGCTGACAAAGTGCACATCGAGCAGTTCCCCGCAGCGATAGCCGGTGCGCAGATAGTTTATTTCATCAAGGCACCTGCTCCAGCCTTCCAGCCATTGCTCCAACTCTTTTCTCTTCGTCTCTGTCCCATCGTAGTGAATCAGAAGATCAATGTCGCTTCCGGGTCCGGCGGTGGCATTTTTCGCGCTGCCGAACACATAGAACGCTCTCACTCCGAAGCGATCCGGATCGAGATGTTCGGCGATACGTTCCGCCATCTGCAGCCGCCATCTCCAATGTTCTTCCGCCGGCTGTTCCTCCGCAAAGGGTTTCCACTCGCCCTTCGGTTCCGCAGCGACAGTAGGCTGCATGAGAATTCCCACCGCTTCGTCTAAGTCAGCATTCATCAACACTCGCAGCACGCGCCCTTTTGCTGATTTGGGCACATCAATCACTCTTATGTAATCAGCCAAGTGAGCACTGTCTGGAAAAATATCCGGAAGAATATTATGAGCCGTCGTCAGGAAATGTTCGTTGAAACGTATGTCCTTGTCATCCGGATAGAGCGGCAAATAACGAATCGAGGCTTCCACCAAATCCTGAAAGAAATGCGTTCCGAACGAGAGATCTGGAACGTAGTTTCCGGTTTTACGGGCAATTTCAATTAGGACGGCGGTGTTATTGATATCGGAATACGTAACGTTGACTCCAAGTTTAATATCACCTCGACTTCCCCAGCGACCGGGTCCCATCAGGATAAACTGCCGCTTGGGCAGCGTTTTGTTAAGCTGACTCACCACGCGCCCCACTTCTTTCAACATGGAGAGCTCGCCGATTTCGCCATACCGCTGAGGATCGACATAAACGATATGGGTGATATCCGGAACCTTGCCGTTGGATACGTACCGATTCGCCGAGAAAATAACATCGCGTGCAGGCACATCCTTGGGAATCGGTGCGGGTGCGGAATCTTCAGCATAACTCTGCGGACGACACTGGAGAAGGTAAAAGTCACGGCCATCGGATGCAAATTCTATATCGACCGGCGTGCCAAGTTTTTCTTGCAGCACATTGAGAATCGTCTGCAGTTTTTTAACGAATGTTGTTCGGGAGATGAGACCTTCGAAGGTGACAACGAAATTCTCGCGATTCAAATCCGGAAGCAGTCCGGTGGGAACTTGAATATGGTGATCCTGATAGGTAGAAATCACCTGTTTCAACCATGGAAGTTCATGGCCGAACTCGCGCAGGAACTCGAAGACATCCACCGTTTCGAAGGCATTCATTTCGAGATTGATGACATCTATCTTATTCGGCGAATAGCGGATGATTTCATCCGGAGTGACATTGACGCGCATCCCCGGTTGACCGGGGGCAATCAGAATGGGATAATCATCGCTGAGGCGATCCACAGCACGCGTACCAAGTCCGGGAACCATGCGAACCAATCCGTCATTGCGATGAATGCGTGGCGACCATCGAAACTCGTTGTTGCTGAATGCGACGCCCGCATAGGCGGGCAGAAAATATTTTCCGACGCGATTGCCGACAACTTCCTGAATCAGGATACCCATCTCTTCACGGAAATCCAGCAGCCCTCGTTCCTCGCGGTATTCGATGGGATCCGGTCCGAAAATGGATGAGTACACTTCCGCGATGGCGTCCTTCAGAGCTTCAAGGCGCTCACGCTTGCTTCCCTGATTGGCAAGGAACAAGCTTTTATACTTTCCGGAAAACGCAGCTCCGAATCGGTCTTCAAGCAGACTGGAACTGCGCACAATCAGAGGATGATCTCCGAAATCATCCAAGGCCATCGAAAGCCCTTGAATGATTTCCGGCGGGAAACTCGAGTGTTTAAAAACTTGCACAATCTGATCGTACTCGCGGCGGATTTCATCGATTTCTTTGTATTTCTGTTCAACCAGTTCTTCCAAATTGTTGTAAGTCACGAAACTGAGAACCGCATCTGAGGTGACATACCACGTTTTAGGTATTTTCAAATCGCGCAGGACTTCCAACTCGCCGCTCATCTTCTGCAGAATACGCGTCGCCAAAAAGAGACCGGAACTCTTTCCGCCGACTTTACCGTGGCTGCCAATCGGAAAAATTACGTGCTGTAAAAGATCAAAGAAATCGTCGACATCCACATATTCCTTGGCGACATTGATGTATTCCAATTGGTCATTGAGAAACCGTCGAATAAGCGAAACGCGCACTTCCTTTTCGCTGGTCGGAGATAACTTGATTCCCTCCGTTGAAAGATGATGGAAACGACGCACCGCATCGGCGATTTCGTTTAGCGATGTGTCGAATTTTTCCAGTGCCGTTACCAGAAAACTCGAGCGGTCTTCCTGTATCCACTTTTGAATCCACGAGAGAATTTCCTCGTCGCTAAAGTATGTCGTCGCAATATCAAATACTTCTTGTGAAAGCGCAGGGGAAATATCAACATCCATCTTTCGAATCGGGCGATTATCATCCTGCGGGCTGCTCGCATCGGTTTTCATGCGTTCTTGCAAGTTTTCCGCTTCAAGGATACCACTCGCGCAGAGACGAATGAACATTTTTCGGACGATGCGACGATAAAGATTCTGATCCGTTCCATGCAGAAGCTCAAGAGCAACGCGCCATTCTCCCTTTTGAGATTTCGCAATATCTTTCTTGGCTGATTTCCATTCCTGATTGATTTTGCGCAGGTTCTGATACTGAAGATAATGTTCGAGTCGATCAGCGATGGTATTGATGAGCTTAGCTTCTTCCTTCAAGAAGGGACCGGAATCCACCTCCGGCATTTCTTTCACATAATAGACACATATCTTTCCCACTACCTCATCGGAAAACGTGATATCGGCACATAGAACCCAAGGTGTTTCTTTGAAATCCGACGTCGAATAGGTCGTCCCGTCATAGATGATCTTGGCTTCGCAGATATCCGGATACTGCCATCCCGGCGGAATGGTTTGAACAACAGCGCCTAAGACCGACGCGAGCTGAGCATTCGTATCCGTCAAGAGCTCCTCGATTTTGTAGAGGCAGTTTAGCTCTTTGGCTCGTTCTTGAAGACTCCAGAGCAATTTATCGATTGGTCTGTTCTCTTCACTCATAAGAGATCATTCCCTTTCCGGTTCGGCCATCAACCATTATCTGCAAAGGTGATGACAATCGAACATGCCGGACATATTTTGTCTCGGCTATTTTCTCCTGCTGTTCGAGCCATTCCCATTTGATTTTATAGTTACTATCGTGATGCACCGAAAAATAGCTGACTTGGAAACTTGAAAGATTATGGAAGAAATGCGATCCTTGGCTAAGATCAACATTCATATCCGGCAGCGTCGCTTCCACAATTGCTTTCGCGGCGGAAATTTGAGCCCAATTGACCGGAATGCCAAGCCACGGATCCGAACTTCCCCAGCGTCCGAAGCCAACTAACAGGTACGGGCGTCCTTCCTCCGCTAATTGCCGGTTTAATCCGGCAATTTCTTCAACGATGGCTCGCGTGTATTTTTTGTCGAAGGTGCTAGGGCGAACATAAACGACATCTTGAATGGAATTCACCGTGCCGTTGCCCAAAACGGATTCAGACGCGGCTAAAACCGTTTCTCCCGTCATAAGGTTCGAGTCGATTTCCACACGTTCATTCGAAACAACCATCGGGCGAACCTGTAGGAATCCGAAGCGCGCCGGAAGGCCATGCGTTTTATCCAGCGTCATCGCGAATTCGATTTCCACCGGATCGCCGATTTTTTCTTCGCAGAGTTTCAGCAGTACCTTGAGAAGTTTATTCAGCGGTACATCATTTAGCTGAAGAATCGGAGCAAACGTAATAGCGCGCGGCCCTGCCATACCGGTTCCGGGCGAAAGGCGGTCGGATTCAGCGTTATAGGTCGAAGCAACGAAGCGCAGAGTTTCATCTTCCTCCGCTTCCGCCAATCCCGGCTTAATCATATACTCAGTTTCTTTGATGGGATCAAAGGCGGGCGGCTTTCCCATGTTGACCGCCCAAAACTCGACCTGAGTTTGTCTGAGAAGGTCTCGCATCGAGCCGAAAGGCGGATTGACTTTCGGCAGCGCCGGAGAATACGTCCAGCACATGCCGCCATCCACAATCGTTTTGCCCAAACCAAGAGCAAGGTCAACAACGCCTTGTTCAGGTTTCGCTCTGCCTGCCGGATAAAAATTGTAAGACCTCGCTACGCCCGACACATGGGGATAAAAACGGTTGCCGTGCCGTTCGCCCACCACCTCCTGAATAATCACCGCCATCTTCTCGTTTTCGATTTTCTGTCCTGTCGTTGCGATATACGCTTTCGCTTCCTGAAAAAAAACGGACGCGTAAACGAATTTAATCGCTTCGACCAGCTTGCGAAAACGAGTGTCCACATCGAATTGATTATTGGGAATCATCTTCGTGCCGTACACACCGGCAAACGGATGATAGAGGGCGTCTTCGAGCAGACTCGAAGAGCGAACAGCCAGCGGCTGACGCACTTTCGAGATAAGCCCCATTAAATCGCCGATGTGCGCCGCCGGAAATTCAGTTTTCTGAAAGGCGTGTGCGATGCGGTCATCGGGCATGTTGGAAAGCGCGACACTGTAGAGATTATTCCGCTGCATGAACGCATCGAAAACATCCGTGGTGAGCACGCAGAA
>CAZADO010000066.1:0-12875 GCA_964483885.1 uncultured Alphaproteobacteria bacterium
TTGTCGGAACTGCACAGGGACAGATTTCAGCTCGTCGCGGCGAAGCAATCTTCGTTGGTGGGATGCAGCAGGACAGCCTTTTTGTCCTGCCGGCGAAGTGGGTGTTGTCGGACTCTCTCTTTGTTTTTCGAAATAACAAACAGCAGAGCGAGTTCTCCGACTGGAGACGCACCGCCGCGGGAAATTCCATCTGGCTTTATCGCCCGCTTCTCGTGGGCGATTCGCTTCGAATCGAGTTCGGCTATCTTCCGTTCCCGGTTATCCGAAGTTATGCTCGGCATCGTTTGAGAGAAGTCAGTGTCACGACTCCCAGCGGCGATACCGTGCAAACCTACGAAGAAGTCCCTGTGCTTCAGCGCCGTGATGAGAATTGGTCGGAACTCAGCAAATCCGGCAGTCTTTTGCGCAGCATTTCCATCGGAACGAATCAAGATATGGCGATGGAGAGCGCGCTGAATCTGCAATTGACCGGGAAAGTGGGCAAGGATGTCGAAGTCGTGGCGGCGTTAACGGATCAATCATCGCCGATAGAGCCTGAAGGAACGACCGAAACGATTCAGGAACTCGACAAAGTCTATGTGCAGGTGCGCAGTCCTCATCTGCGAGGAACTCTCGGTGATTATACGCTGGATTTGCCCGGCGGACGCTATGACACCTACTCGAGAAAACTGTCGGGACTTCAAGCGGAAGCTCTTTTTCCGAATGCGAACATTACCGCAGCGGGTGCGGTCAGCGAGGGAGAGTTCTATACGAATAATTTCATGGGGCAGGAGAGCAATCAAGGGCCTTATACACTCACAGGCAAGAATGGCGAACTCAGCATTAAAGTTTTAGCGGGGACGGAAAAAGTCTGGTTGGATGGAGAACTTCTCCGGCGTGGTGAAGGAAACGATTATGTGATTGACTATTCGAGTGGGCAAATTACATTCACGAGTCGGCGGCTCATAACATCGGATACACGCATCACAGTAGATTTTGAATACGCCACAGAACGCTTCCAGAAGTTTTACGGTGCAGCGCGCGCTGAAGGCGAAATTTTGAATGGAAAATTAAAAGGCAGTTGGACGTGGATTGATGAAGCCGACGACAGAAATCAACCGCTCCTGACAACCTTCGATGAGAAAGATAGAACCGCACTTGCATTGGCGGGAGATAATCCTTTGCTCGCGATTGTACCCGCAGCGGATTCGCTGGGGCTCGGACTTGGGGAGTACACACGCAGGGACACGGTCGTGAGCGGCACGACCTATTCGATATTTGTTCTTGTCGCGCGAGACAGTCTCGGCCAACTTCAAGGAGAGTGGCGCGTCACGTTTGATTATTTTGGAGAGGGAAACGGCGACTACGAACTTCATGTGGATGCATTGGGGCAAACCTATTTTGTCTGGGTAGGGCCGGGAGCCGGAGAGTATCAGCCGCAGCGTAAGCTTCCTCTGCCAACCGACCATCAGCTTGGAGACTTTCGGCTTCAGACAGAAGTGGTGAATGGGATTCGAGCGGGAGCTGAAATCGCCATGAGCGCCTATGATAAGAATACTTTTTCAAGTTCGGACGACAACGACAATAACGGTCTCGCTCTCGAAACGAATCTGGAAGTTGTTCCCGAAAATCTTAAAATCGGAAACTACCGTCCGGATTATCTGAGACTCTTCGGTTCATTGCGATATCGCGATGACCGTTTTCAGGATATTACACGCAGTGACCTCGTGGAGTTTCAGCGCGAATGGGATACAGAGCGGCTCTCAAATACAGAAGAAATTATTCAAGAAGTCGGCGGCCAAGTGAGACCCTATCGTTTCCTTGGTCTTTCCGGAACGTATGGAAGACTTTCAAGAGGAGAGCGATTTGAGTCTCGCAAGAGAACCGGGCAACTGCAATTGCGGCCGCTTAAAAATTGGGAAGCAACCTACAACGTTTTCTACTTGACATCGGATGACAGTTTAAGCGGGCGCAACACTCGCTGGACGCGGCAGAAGACCGGAGCAAAAGGCAAGTGGTGGCGATTGGAGCCTCGTGGAGGATTGGACTGGGAACATCGCCGCGATACGTACACGACTCAGAGTTCCGGATTTCGATTCTGGGAATGGCACAGCGGACTCGGTATTGCACTACCTGCAGACGTTGATTTGGACGGAGAATATCGCCGCCGACTCGATGAGAAAATCGCGGCGTCGAATTTCTATCGCTTCTCGAATGCATACACCGCTTCCATGCAGGCGAGTTGGAATCCATCCGTATGGGGTAGGACACTGCTTCGCTTCAATCATCGCGAAAAAGACTACACGCTTCCCGACTCTGCGGACGTACGCACGGACATGGCACATTGGGAAGCTTTTTTTATTCAGCCATCCCATCTCTTGGAAGCTAACTGGACGTATGAGGTCGCGAGCACACGCTCGCAGAATCAAGTTCTCATAGCTCTCGAAGTTACGCCCGGAACCGGAGATTATCGCCGGGAAGGCGGAACGTATGTGCCGGATGATCAGGGAGACATCGTTTTGGTGCCGCGGAACACGGGGTTGTTTATTCCAGTGACGGAAGTCCGTTTGACATCCATTTTCTGGCTGAAGCCTGATGAAGCGAAATCGAGGATGTCTTTGCCTGATTGGCTTCATCCTTTTGCATCGGAGACCGAGCTGCAGATTGAAGAAAATACTCGCGAGCGTTCCAACTTGCGTTTGTTCTTCTTTGATCCATCAGTTTATCAGGGAGATTCCACGCTTTTCGGAAATTTTTCAATACGCGAAGATATTCATTTCCAGCGATTGAATCGGAAATTCGCCGTGCGAGTTCGCTATCGCCAGAGCAGCAGCTTGCAGAATCAATATCTGAACGGAGGCGAAGAAAGACGCTATCGACAGGGAGCCGTGCGCGTGCGAGCAATTTATTTAAGCGGGCTTCGCGGAACGACCGACCTCGATGGCGAACGTGAAACGCATCTCTATCGAACAACACCGCTGCCCAGTCGAGAGATTCGCCGCGCTTCTCTGGAAGAAACGGTGACGTACAGTTTTGGAACTCGCTGGGAATGGGGAGGAAGTCTCAGTGGTTCTTATGTTGAGGATGAGCTCAGCAATATCGTTGCCAGACTCTACGGCGTGAAGCCGCGAGCATCTTATATGCTGCTGGGGCGTGGGCGCGCCGATGGAGAAATTCAGATGATTTACGCGCAATCCACGACCGAACATATTCCGTGGGAGCTTGCTCGCGGAGCCAATAAGGGAATAAATTGGCGCTGGGAATTTACGGCGAATTACCAGTTCGCCCGTAACTTCTCAAGTTCACTGACGTACTCAGGATGGGCAGACCGGGGAGAACGAACACTGCACACCGGCCGGATTGAAGTGAGGGCATCCTTTTGAGACGATTCCTCTACATAGTCATCCTGCTTGCCGTCGTGCCGATGTCATTGGCGGGAACGCTTCGCAAGATTCGTTTTCCCGGAGTGCGAGCGTTTTCGACGGCAGAGTTGTCTCATTTCTTAGGACTTTCAAAGGGAGATAGCCTAAAGAATTTGCCCGAGCATTTACGTGCACTTGAGGACTCTCTAATCGCAGCGGATTATCTTTTCGCGCGCGTGGATTCTGTGCAGATTGATACATTGCGTCGGAAGCGTTTGATGCTTTCTGTCTATGTAAATCTTGGAACACTCTCGCACGTACGACAGATTCGCTGGCAGGGAGACAGTCTTTTCGTTTCGCCCTACGTTGCCCGGAGCGCAAGGATTCAAGCGGGAGCGGTTTTCCGCTGGGCGGCGCTCCATTCGGATATCGCTGAGATTTTGAGTGACATGGGAAATCATGGTTTTCCATTTACGCGTTTAACGATTCTGGGCATCGCTCCGTACATGGGAGAGGAATATGTCGTAGATGTGACTCTGCGAATCCAAAAAGGTCCGCAAGCAAACGTGAATTTTCTGGAATTCTCCGGAAACAAGCTAACGAAATCTGATTTGCTTGAGCGCGAAACACGTTTGCAACCGGGAGTGCTTTATTCCGAAATCAGAGCAGCACGCGCGCGGCGTTATCTGCAAAGACTTCCCTATATTGCCGCTGCGCAAAATCCCGAAATCGTCTTCAATCCGCAGGGACAAACCGGATTAGCTTTCGCGATTACGGAAGCGCCTTCGACGCGCATTGATATGGTCGCAGGGTATCTTCCCGGTGTTGAGGAGGGAGAAAAGGGAGTTCTGACAGGGCTCGTTGATTTAAGCTTCTTGAACCTTTTCGGAACAGGTCGGCGCGCTCTTGTTCATTGGGATCGTCCGAATCGTTCCATACAAACGATTCAACTCGAATACGAGGAACCTTGGGTCGCCAAGATGCCGCTGTCTTTGGCTATAGGATTTGGCCAGCGTATTGAGGATACTCTCTATGTGGACCGAAACGTTCATTTGCGTGCAACAGTGACATTGACGGAAGCGCTACAAGTATGGGGCCAAGGACAGTTTAAAGAAGTCATTCCGGATAGTATCACCCGGGAAGTTTTAGGACTCCCTGCGACACGCACACGCGGTTTGGAAGCCGGATTTATCTGGGATACACGCGATTGGCCGCTGAATCCAAGGTCAGGCGCGATGTTTTCGACGTTCGGGGGTGTGGGTTGGCGCCGTGTTTCGGCAGCGCAGGTTTATGGCGGTGAAAGCCAGCGCAGACAAAATTCGGCGGGTGTGGATGCCGAGGTTGCTCTGGAGGTTCTTCCTCGATGGGTTTTTGACGTGGCCTTTCATGGGAAGGCGCTGGAATCGAACGAACCGGAAATCCTGCTGCCGGATCTTTATCGGCTGGGAGGAGCGCGTTCGTTGCGTGGTTACCGCGAGGAACAATTCTACGGTTCTCGTATAGGCTGGATGAATCTGGAACTCCGATATTTACTGGGAGGGGCGTCGCGTGTCTTCGGATTTGTCGATGGAGGCGCTTATTTCCGTGAGCAATGGATAGAGGAAATCCTGATTGCTCAGCAGGACTATAAAATAGGTGTCGGAATTGGCATTCGTGTGGAAACACGCTTAGGGATTTGGGGTTTCGATTATGCGCTGGGTGAAGGGGATGCTTTGCTGTCAGGGAAGGTGCATATCTCCCTGCGAAGTGAATTTTAACGGACTCTTGCCGAGCCGAGTTTAGCACAGGCACTTGTATATCAAACGATGAATAATCGCGCGTAATCCGGCCGGAACTGAATTCAAACAAAAGCGAAGCGAATTCTAAGAGCTTGTTTTTGCCAATTCTTTTTCGTAAATTTACCTGATAAATTTGGGGCAGTATTACTTGTGAAAAAAGAACTTATTATCAATTCTACGACGACGGAAGCCCGCATTGCACTGTTGGAAGACGGGCAACTCGTGGAGCTTTTTGTCGAGCGACCGGAAACCGAGCGGAATATCGGGGATATATATAAAGGTGTCGTTCATCGAGTCGCTTCCGGTATGAAAGCGGCTTTCGTCAACATAGGCTGGCCTACAGATGCCTTTATTCATTTCTCGGATGCAGGCTCGGGTGCTTTGGGATTGGCGGAGGGAGTGGACGAACATATCCCGGCGGAAGGAAAGCCATCGCGTACATTGCAGCACAAACGACCGAACCTGAAAGTCGGCCAGGAAATCCTTGTCCAAATCATCAAGGAACCTCTGGGTAAGAAGGGTCCGCGTGTCACCTCCGAAGTTAGTCTGCCGGGACGCTTTCTCGTACTGGTGCCGGGAGCATCGCATATCGGTGTATCGCGCCGTATCGAGAATTTCAAAGAGAAGAAAAGACTCAAAGCGATTCTTCAAAAAATTCAACCGGAAGGATTTGGGCTTATCGGCCGGACTGTTGCCGAAAATAGAACAGAAGCAGATTTATCGAAGGATTTGAAAAGGATTCAACGGCTCTGGAATATGGTCAGCGTTCGTGTCAGCAAAACAAAGGCACCGGCGCGAGTTCACAAGGAACAGCCTCTAACATCCAGTGTTATTCGGGATCTGTTCGCGGCGGATATCGAGCGAGTCTTGGTGGATTCGAAAACGCTGCACCGTGAAATCCGAACCTATGTTCGGTCGGTTGCTCCCGGTCTTCTCGATCGCATCCAATTACACGAAGAACATGGGCCGATTTTTGACGTTTCGAATGTTGAAGGCGAGATTGAAAAGGGACTGGCTCGGAAAGTCTGGTTTGGAAGCGGCTCTTATCTCATCATTGAGCAGACAGAAGCCGTGGTGACTATCGATGTCAACTCAGGACGTTTTCGAGGGAAAAAAGACCAGGAGGAGAATAATTTAAAAGTAAACTTGCTCGCCGCGAGGGAAATCTGCCGCCAGATTCGCTTTCGCGATTTGGGAGGCATCCTCATCGTTGATTTCATAGATATGTCTCAGGACAAGAATCAGAAACACGTGCTCGATGAGATGCGAAAGGAATTGAAAAAAGATCGCGCGAAGTGGGACATGGCTCCGATTTCACGATTCGGTATTATGGAACTTACTCGTCAGAGAACCAAACCCAGTCTTGTCTTTACCTTCAACGAACCCTGCCCCGTATGCGATGGTTCCGGGATGGTGGTTTCCAAAGAAACAGCCGTGACACAGTTGGAAAACTGGGTGAGGCGCTTTAAAAGCCGCTCTGGAGAATTAGGATTGACCGTGCGGGCTCATCCGGAAATCGTCGAGTTTATTACAAAAGGCCTCAAATCTCATATTAGGCAGATCATGTGGGCAAATCTTATGTACATAAAACTGGAATCAGACGAAAGTCTGAAATTAGAAGATTTTAGGTGTTACAGTTGGAAACGCGGGCAAGATGTAACGGCTGAATTTAGGACTTGACTTTTATTGGCAATTTTTATATATTTAAGATTCTAAAAGAAGAGCATTTTTAAATTGTTTTCCTATTGTATTTATTGCAATTAGGAAGAGAGGATTCATGTACGCTGTATGTCGCATAGGCGGACAACAATTTCGCGTTGAAGCGGACAAAGTTCTGCGAGTACCGAAACTTCAGGCAGCCCAAGGTGAAACGCTGGAACTCAGGGATATTCTGATGATTTCCGACGATAACGGGGCGCGCTTTGGACAGCCGACGGTTGAAGGGAAAGTCACGGCACGTGTTTTAGGACATGGCCGCGAGGAGAAAGTTATTGTGTTCAAAAAAATTCGCCGCATGGATTATAAGCGCAAGCGTGGACATCGTCAGCAGTTTACGGAATTGAAGATCGAAGCAATCGAAGCTTAGGATTTCGAAGAGGAGTTATTATGGCGCATAAGAAAGGACAGGGAGCTTCGCGCAACGGTCGGGATTCCAATCCTCAGATGCTGGGTGTGAAGCGCTTTGGCGGTCAGTTCGTTCATACGGGAGAAATTCTGGTTCGCCAACGAGGAACGAAAATACGCCCGGGACGCAATGTCGGTCTGGGAAAAGACGACACGCTCTTCGCTTTGAAAGAAGGGCATGTTCAATTCGCTCCTCATCGGAGTGGACGCCGTCAAGTTCATATTATTCCTACCGAAGTTTAATCTTCCTATTATCCCCCTGTTGAAGTTTTCTGCAGGGGGTCAATCTTTTAAATACTTGATACACATTTCACAAACATCGCGGAGAGTACAATGAAGATCACCGTCATTGGAGCCGGAAATGTAGGCGCGACAACTGCATTGATGCTGGCTCAGCAACAGTTGGCGAAAGAAGTTGTTGTCGTGGATATTCTGGAGGGAATCCCTGAAGGAAAAAGCCTTGACACGTTTCAAAGCGGACCTGTTCATGGATCCGATACGTTTGTTCGCGGAACAGCAGATTACAAAGACACCGCTGATTCGGATATTATCGTCATGACAGCTGGGTTGGCACGCAAGCCCGGTATGTCCCGTGATGATCTCCTCGCGGCCAATACGAAGATTGTCAAGGATGCTATCGGAGCTGCATCCGCAAAATCTCCGAATGCTATTATTGTTGTCGTATCGAATCCGCTGGACGTGATGACGTACGTCGCACTCAAAGTCTCCAAGTTCCCTCACAAGCGCGTCTTTGGAATGGCGGGAATTCTGGATACGGCTCGCCTGCGTGCTTTTATTGCGATGGAACTGAACGTTTCCGTGCGCGATATCTCAGCAATGGTGCTGGGCGGTCATGGAGACACGATGGTTCCGTTGCCGCGCTTTACGACGGTTGGCGGTATTCCCATCGGACACCTGATGCCGCAGGATAGAGTGGATGCGATTATGCAGCGCACTCGTGGCGGCGGAGCGGAGATTGTGAAATTCTTGAAGACAGGTTCCGCTTATTACGCTCCGGCAGCAGCCGCAACGGAAATGGTCGATTCAATTGTGAAAGACCGCAAGCGCGTTCTACCGTGTTGCGCATATCTCACCGGCGAATATGGCGAGAAAGATATCTACATGGGTGTGCCTGTCGTGCTGGGTCGCGGCGGTGCCGAACGCATTCTTGAAATGCCTTTGAATGACGAAGAAAAGGCACTCTTCAAGAAGAGCATTGACCATGTTCGCGGAACGATTGCCGAAGCCAAGATTTAATTTGAGCGAATTCACGAGGTTTTCTCATGGCGAAAGTAGCGGTCATTCTTTCCGGTTGCGGGTATCTTGACGGCGCGGAAATACATGAGTCGGTTCTGACGCTGTTAGCGCTCGACAGAGCCGGCATTTCCTACCAATGTCTGGCGCCGAACATTCCTCAAATGCATGTGGTTGATCATATGAAAGGTCAGCCTGTTTCCGGGGAAACGCGCAATGTACTGACAGAATCTGCGCGCATTGCCCGCGGAGAAATCAAAGATCTCTCATCGGTCAGCGCTGCTGATTTTGCCGGAGTGATTTTGCCCGGTGGATTTGGCGCGGCGAAGAATTACTGTGACTATGCAACACAGGGAGATGCTTGTCAGATAAATTCGCTTGTTCAGGACTTTCTTGTCACTATGGTGAAAGCAAAGAAGCCTGTCGGAGTTATTTGCATTTCGCCGGTGATTTTGGCGCGAGCTTTGAAAGGGTATGATATTCACCCGAAGCTAACCATCGGTACAGATGCCGGAACGGCGAAATCCATTGAAAACTTCGGCTCAAAGCATGTGAATTGTCCGACAAATGATTGTGTCGTGGACAAGGAGCATCGGATTGTTTCCACGCCGGCTTATATGACAGGAAAGAATATTGCTGAAGTCGCCGCCGGAATCGAGAGGCTTGTCGCCGAATTTGAAAGACTTTTCAAGGAATAAAATTATTCCAGAGAATCAAATGGGTTCGTATCGTTGAAATCTAATCGGAATTTCAACGCTTTTTCGAAGAAACAGTAGGTTGCGAGTCTGTTTATTATAACAACAGAGTTAAAAGAAATTTAGCTCCGTTTGTAAAACTACTTGCGAAATGTTTTCACGATATGTATATTGAAACTGCCGGTTGAAACAAGGCAGACGAGTCTGTGGTAAGATAAATGACCCATGGGGACCGGCGGAAAAACTTCCGTTCGGTCCTTTTTTTTCTATAATTAACGGGGAAGAGTATCGCGATTTGGAATCGAAAGTTGCGACCATATTAATTGTCGATGATGATCCGAATATCCTAAAACTGCTGAGTGCGTTTTTTGAGAAGGAGGGGTATCGGGTATGGTCGGCGACGACTGGCGAAGAAGCGTCCGCTTTGCTCAATCTTAAGGAAGTGGACGTCGCGCTACTGGATCTCTGTCTTCCCGGAGAAATTGACGGACTTGCCCTTGCGCGCGATTTCAATGAACGATTTCCGCAGATGTTCAAGATTATCATCTCCGGAATGGGTGATTTGGACGATGCCATCACAGCAATTGAAGAACACATCTTCGCCTATATCAAAAAACCTTTCCCGAATTTGCGGGAAGTCGGTCTTCTGGTGCAGCGTGCGTTGGAACAGGCGCACCTGACAAAAGAGAACGCCGTCTATCAACAGCGGTTGGAAATATTGAACCGTGAGTTGGAAAAGACGATTGAAGACCGCACGGCTGAAGTTGTGCATTACCGTGATACGTTGTCATATCTTTTCCAGACAAGCTCTCACATTGCTACGCTTGAAACCATCGACCGCATGTTGGAATTTATTTGCCAAGCGCTCGTGGATGCCGGGCTCTTCAAGCGAGCGGTTTTATTGACAGCCGATGAACGGTTTCTGGTCAATTATGTAGGCGGCGCGTTTGCAGAAGGTTCGAAAGAAGCTCTGGCAAGGGAATTGACGGCGTTGCGGGGAAGTCCTTTGCGGCCTTATGAGTTCAATTCTCGACCGCAGATAATCGGGGGAGCGTACTATGTGCCTGATCAGACGAAGATGAATCAAATGCGGGAAACCGAAGGAGACGCTTGGCAATCCGGTGACCGCCTTTTCTTTCCCTTTCGCAGACAGGATGGTCGTATCTTCGGATTTTTAAGTGTGGCGGAACCGCGCGACGGTCGGATTCCCGGTGAAGAAACCATCCAGATGCTTCATCTGCTGCTCAATCACACCGCACTTCACATCGAAAGCCATGGAATGAAACAACAACTCCTGCAGCATGCCAGTACACTGGAGCGCCGTATTCTCGAACGCACTCGGGAGCTTGAAGAAAGTCAGGAAAAATTCAGCCGACTGGTGAATTGCACCAGTGATATTGTCTATATTGTGGATGACAAAGGAATCGTTGTCTATCTTAATGAAGCGTTCCACAAAACGCTGGGCTACAACCGTGAAGATTATGTCGGTCGTTCGCTGGTGTCTTTTTTCGATGATTTATGCACCGACAATCCGATGAATTTGCGAGTGCAAAATTTCGTGCAGTCATCGGAAGCTATGGAAGGACTCTTAACGGTGGAATTGGTGGCGCGCAGCGGAGATAAAACCGTTTTGGAAATCAACAGCACGCCTATCCGTCATGCGGGACGTTTCCGCGGAAGTCAGGGGATTGCCCGGGATGTTACCGAGAGACGCGCTCTGCTGCAGCGGCTGGTGGCGATGGAGCGTTTGGCGGCGACAGGTCGTTTGGCAGCAGGGATTGCGCACGAAATCAACAATCCGTTACAGGCGATTTCCTCGCACCTGACAGTTGTGGCGTCGAAGGTAAAAGACACGAAAGAAATTCAGGCGAACCTTGACATGATTCGTGAAGGGATTCACCGGATACGCGATATCGTGCTCCAAATGCTGGATGTTCACCGCCCATCACCGCAGGCAAAAACACCGACGGACTTGAATAAAATTATCGAGGAAGTCTTAGCGCTGACGGAAAATCAGCTCGCAAAGTCGCGTATTCAAGTCAAGATGGATCTGTCGAAGGAAATCTCTAAGGTACAAGGAGAGACGCAGGAGTTTCACCAGATATTCCTGAATCTGATTTTGAACGCGGAAGAAGCGATGCCGGATGGAGGAAGCCTGACCATCCGCACGATGAATTCAGGTGACGAAGTGATTTGCGAAATTTCTGATACGGGCGTCGGAATTCCTCCGGAACATCTGGAAACTGTTTTCGAACCTTTCTTCACGTATCGAGTGACCGGAAATGGAATGGGACTCGGCCTTTATCTGGTACGAAATCTGATTCAAAAATATGAAGGAACCATCGATGTCGAATCGAAGGTTAGTGAGGGCTCGACGTTCCGCGTGAGATTCCCCGTCCTTCCCAAGAATTCATAAGCAACACTACAAAGTGAGAATAGAAAAGAACCTCGGAATCGCCGAGGTTCTTTTTTTTCGCTGCTTGCGAGGCATTGTAGGGACATGGCCTGCCATGTCCGTTACTTTAGAGCAGATGCGAGTCTCGAAAACTCGTCCATTGTTTATCAGTGACGATGATATGATCGAGAAGTTCGATACCCATCGCTTTCCCTGCCTGAACGAGTCGTCGGGTTAGTTCGATGTCTTCGGGGGAAGGAGTAGGATGACCTGAGGGATGGTTATGGCAAAGAATAAACGCAACGGCATTGTGCTGTGTAGCGTGCTTAAAAATCTCTCGTGGATGCAAGCGAGCGGAAGCGCGAGTGCCGATTGCGATAAGTTCATCTCCGATAAGTTCACCTCGTACGTTCAAAAACAGACTGCGAAAATGTTCCTTAGGCAGCTTGGCCATGTCCTGTACATGTTGGAACACGTCTTCAGGATTTCGCAACACAGGAATGTCCACATTTTGGAAAAAACGCCGCCCGATTTCGAAGAGCGCAACGACTTTGCAGGCTGTCGGCAGAGGGATACCTAACATCTCTTTCAAACGGTGGGGATTCTGTTCTTCAGAAACAGCGCGCGAACCATAGTCGCTGAGAATTCGCTCCGCGAAATCCAACGTTCTTTCCGACTCAGCAGGCGAAATCAGAAACGCGAGTAATTCCGGAATACGAAGGCTTGCCGGTCCAAGATTCAGAAGACGTTCTTCCAGCGACAGATGGTTGCTCTCAACTTCGCTGGGAATTTCATACGGCAGCTTTTCTTTCTCGATGTCTTTCGCTAAGCTTTCTCCGGTGAAAAGATTTGGCTGCGAAATGGTTATTCTCAACTTTTTAATGCCGGAGACAACTGTAAACGGATGAGCTTCAATGCCGATTCGTTCGATGCGCTGCTTGATTTCGACTAAACGTTTCTCGAATTCCTGTCGGCGAGCTCCCAATCGAACTAAACTTGGAATAACATCCGTTCGTAGAATTTCGAGAGCCTGTTCTTTCAGTTGACTGTCTCCGCCGGGGGTGTCGTTTGTTTGAAGAACTTCTTGCGCGCGCAAATGATGAAAGGAAGCCGCTTTAAGTTCGCGCTGAATCTCATCGGTCGTCAGCAAAGGAAAGAAGGGCAGTCCGAGAGCGGCATCGCGCTCCGATAGCATTTGCCGGAGCATCAAATGAGTCTGCTGGCGATCATTCCCGGCCAAAGGAATCCCGTCGATGATCATTACTCGACCGCGTGTTTTCAACACGCG
>CAZADO010000067.1:0-3602 GCA_964483885.1 uncultured Alphaproteobacteria bacterium
TACTTGCGTTAGGACTCAGCCCACAAACAGCCGTGCGAGATCTTACGCGAGATGTTGCTCAGGCCGCTTTGATTCCGACAATAAACGCTTTGTTAGCAATGGGGATTGTACAACTGCCCGGGATGATGTCCGGGCAGATTCTGGCGGGAGTGCCGCCGGTAGCGGCGGTCAAATATCAGATTGTGATTCTATTTATGATTTCATCGGCGGCGGTTTTAACGACAGTGCTGACACTTCGCTGGGCAACACATCTCTATTTTACGAAACGGGAGCAGCTACGCTACGAGCTCGTCACCTGAGGTGCGCTCTTTAGACCCACAAGCCGCCATGCACATTGATAACCGTGCCATTAATGTAGTCCGCACGAGGTGAAACGAGGAATAAAACAGCATCTCCGATGTCCGCCGGACTGCCGATGCGGTCAACCGGGACTTCCCTCGGCATCCATTCCCGTCTTGAGGGAGTCATGGCATCATTCTCGACGAATCCGGGATTCACGACATTGGCGCGAATTCCATACGCGGCTTCTTCCCGCGCCAGCGTCTGCGCGAGAATCACAAGCCCTGTTTTGGCAATCGAATAGGCACACGTTTCAAAAGCGCTTCCGATGCGCTCGGCATTCGGAGCGCCGATGAAGATAAAATGTCCTTTTTTCTGGTCGCGCATCAGCGGAACAACATGACGGACTCCATAAAAAGCACTGTTCAAATTCCCGTCCATCATCAGGTTCCAGTCCACCGTGCTCATGTCCGCCACGCGCTTCATGATAAAAGGACCGACGTTGTTGACAAAAATGTCGATGTGGTCAAATTTCTTTCGAGTGCTGGAAATCATTCGCTCTACTTCGGATTCTTGAGCGACATCAGCGCGGATAGCGTGAGCCTGACGCCCCATCCCTTGAATCCAGTTGACCACTTCCCACGCGGAATCCTCACGTTCGAGGTAATTGATAATAACATCCGCTCCCGCCTGCGCGAGCTTGAGAGCGATACCGCGACCGATCCCCCGGGCTCCACCCGTAATAAGAGCGACTTTGCCGGTTAGTTCGTCTTGAGTGACCATAGTATTCCCAAAAAAGTTTGCGATACGAAATCCAATAGCGTTTTGCTAAGATACGAAAATCCAAAGAGGAATGCAACCATGAACCAGAACAGGCTTGTACTTGGATGCTTACTTATTCTGCTTCTCCTGGCGACAGCACCACTTTGGGCTCAAACCGAATTGGATGTGGAGGTCGCCGTTGGCGATTCCATCTCGCGCTTCTGGCTCCAGATTCCGGCCGGATACGATTCAACTCATCCTCCGGCTTTACTTGTCTTTTGGCATCAGTGGGGCGGCGATGAACATGAACTGCGCGATTTCACCGATTTCGAAAACGAGGCCAACACGCGCGGGTGGCTGGTTGCATCCCATTTAGGATGGAGCGAATGGCACTGGAACAATCCGCTCGCTCAGGAATATGCCCGAGCTATGATGGTCTGGATTCGAGACAACTTTCCCTTTGACGAAGACAGCATTTATCACATCGGAGGCTCGATGGGAGGAGCCGCTGGGATGATTTATCACAACAACCATTGCGATTCACGTGATGATTTCTTTACGGCTGCGACGGCATCCGGTTCCGGGATTATGGATTGCTATCGTCGCGCGATGGAATATCTGGCACAGGGTGACACGAACCGAACGATGCGACTTGTCTTCGGAGGATTGCCTGAAGAAGCGCCGTTCGAATACCAGCGAAACAGCGCGATTCATTTTGCCGACACCACCTACAGCATGCACTTCAACAGCCGACACCTCCCTGTTCTATTGACATTCGGACTGGATGAAGGCGTCTGGAAATCTCACGCTCTGGATATGGATTCCGTCCGGCAGGGTTGGGCAGATACAACCTTCACTTATGAAAACACCATTCCCGGTCACGGTATCGGAATCATGTGGCCGCCGGCAATTTGCGATTGGCTTTCAGGCTTTCGCGCGAATCGCTATCCCGACGAACTATCTATCAATGCCGATGAGGATGGACGCTACTATTGGGTATCTTGTCAATCTGCCTTTCCGGATACCACGTTCACGCGCTTCGAAGCCCGAAAAAATGTGGAGGAAAACCGCGTCGATTTGGCGGCTATCCGTCATGTCGCACGGCTCACGGTCGATGGCGCGGAAATCGGATTAGATCTTCAAGAAGTCATCACAGGCTCGTGGAGAAACCTTGAAGCCGGTCAGATGATGGACGTGACTTTGCTCGGCCTCGAGGACGAACCCGATAGCGTCACACTTGAAGGAAATATTTTCACAAACTGGGATTACGATTCAATAGAACAGAAACTTGTCGTAACAATCGGTGGCGGCGGTCTGTTCAGGATTTATCCTTACCGTTCCAGTGCACGACATTTTCTACAGCCACTCCCTACCGAAATAAAACTGAGTGGTAACTGGCCGAATCCGTTTAACAGCACAACCTCGTTCCTCCTCGAACAAACACATGCAGGACAAGTTGATTTCGCAGTCTATAATGTTCTTGGTCAAAAAATCTGGCAGTGGTCTTCGTGGATTGTTCCCGGAGTGCACCGGCTAACGTTCGACGCCGCCGAACTGCCTTCGGGTATCTATTTTTATCGTCTCGAATCGCCGATTCAATCCCCCATTAACCGAATGGTGCTCATCCGATGAAACACTTGATACGTTCTTTTCGATTTCAAATTTTATTGATACTCATCTTAGGACTGGCCTTCGGGAGCGCTGATGCCGCGTCAAGACCGACGATTGTCACCAGCGTCTTTCCGATTCAAAATCTCATTGCGCAAATCACCGGTTCGGATATTCGAGTGGACGCGCTTGTCCCATCGGACGTGTCTCCTCACGGCTATACTCCCACGAAGCAGGACATCGAAAAAATCGAACGCGCAAATTTAGTGGTCTGCATTGGTTTGGGACTCGATGATTGGGTGGCGGAAGAAGCCAAGAAGATCGAGGCATCCACCGTTGTTTTGTCTGAACTGCTACATGAACCGGCGAGTTCTGATCCGCATCTATGGATGGATCCGATGTTGATGGCCAACGTGGTCAGCGCTTTGCAGACGATACTCGTAAAACAGTTTCCCGCACAATCACCGGCAATAGCAGCCGGTGTCCGCCGAACCGTGGACTCGCTCTTTGCTCTCGACCGCTGGATTTCCAGCGAGTTGTCCCCTTTTCTGGGCGCAGGCTTCGTATCGTACCACGATGCATTTTCGCGCTTGGCACAGCGCTATGGATTAGCTACGATTGCTGTCATCATGAAAACACCCGGCGTTAAACCCTCTCCAACCGACCGTGCGGATGTCACGGAGAAATTGAAGAGATTTTCACGTCGGGTGATTTTTTCCGAACCGCAATTCGACCCAGAACCCGCACAAAAAATCGCAGCCGATGCCAAAGCTTACTTAGGAGAAGTCGATCCGATAGGCGGTATGCGAGCTCCCGGGCGAGAAAACTATTTTCGTCTGATGCGCTATAACGTGCGCCAGATGGTTACCGCATTCCAAGGGAAAGAATAATCCCTCTATTGTCATCCCTTGCGATCTTGCTTCCCACAAGTTTGCCACATAGTAGTGTGCGCT